>NZ_JAJDMI010000270.1:0-213 GCF_020593505.1 Blautia sp. DFI.3.45 | reverse complement strand
AATAATAATATATATATTATAATATTTTATATATATATTTATTATATTTATATTTATATAAAAAAGTGAAATTGATTAATTAATTAATTTATAATTAATAATTATTAATATAATCCGGCCGAAGGAGTGAGGGACCTCTCCCTATACTCTATACTAATGGGAGGGGGACCGAACCCCTTTTAAAGAAGGAGTCCGGTCTGGCATTAATTATAA
>NZ_JAJDMI010000269.1:0-213 GCF_020593505.1 Blautia sp. DFI.3.45 | reverse complement strand
CGCAGTTATGCGCATTTCCCATGCCAGATATGGCAGGTTCCCACATTACAGGTAGTCCACTGTATATCTGCCTGTATCTATGCTGCTTTTAAACGTTCCATTTCTGAATGGAGTTTCCTCAGATCTGCATAAACACATGAGGTTCTACGCTTTACAGGAGGGACTTTTGCCTCCAGTAAAGACCTTTCCGTTGCCGGAAGGGGTTTTAAAAGT
>NZ_JAJDMI010000268.1:0-214 GCF_020593505.1 Blautia sp. DFI.3.45 | reverse complement strand
GCAATTAACAATTTTCCTTTAGAATTTGCAGATGTTGACAATGATCCAAATACGTATAACTCTAGTCGGGCTTATATTGATTTAAATGGTGCAAAAGAGATTGCTTGGGCGGGCTTATTTTGGAGTGCATCTAGATATAAAGGCCCTGCTTACGGAACAAATCTTTCTGATGAAGAAATTAGTGCACCAGTTCAATTTACAACACCAAATGGAA
>NZ_JAJDMI010000267.1:0-217 GCF_020593505.1 Blautia sp. DFI.3.45 | reverse complement strand
ATTCAGCAAGCGAAACCAGAAGAATTAGCTAAAACGGTGCCAGCCAATTATCAATTTACAGAAGCTGGCGAAACGTTAAATAAAAAAGTCAATGTGTCTATTTCAGGTGAATTAACGTTAGAAAAAGTACCTAAAACAATTGATTTTGGCAAACAAAAAATTTCTGCCAAGCCAGAAGTTTACTGGCCAACTCTTTCAGATGATTTAGTCGTTCAAG
>NZ_JAJDMI010000037.1:0-37526 GCF_020593505.1 Blautia sp. DFI.3.45 | reverse complement strand
CACCATAACTGGATATTATCTGCATTTTTATTTCTCCCTGATAACTCTTTTCTCAAATCCTGTTGTTTTTTCTACTACCCATGGCTATATTTTAGCACATATAGTGCTAGAAGTAAACATGTGTTCTTTCTTTGAGTAAAAAATTTGCGCATCTAACTCATCTAACTCATCTAAGTTCACTAAAGTAACGAGAATGTGACGCGCAAATATTCAAAAACTCCCTATTATTCTGTAATGCCTGCCTATAAGATAACTAATAGTATATCATACTTCACATTTTTTCCATGCCTCCTGTAACAGAAAAAACAGTAACTTTTTATCAGCGCAGGTAATTTCTCTAAATCATCCAGATTATAATCCTGATAAAGTTCTCATCACCAGATCTACATCTTTGTTCTCCAGTTCCTGAATAATGTGCAGGTATGTTTTCTGTGTTGTAGTCATACTTGCATGCCCCAGTCTGCGCGCAACACTGGCAATAGACACTCCGGCAAACAATAATAATGAGGCATGGGTATGTCTGAGTCCATGTATGGAAATCTCAGATATCCCACACCTTCTACAATGCCTGGTAAGCACATCATTCACAGTAGAATTGTAAACTTTTGATTCTCCCACAAAAACAGGCTGATCCTGCGGAAGTGTTTTGGTCAATTCTGAGAATTTTACAACAATCTGCCAGTCAATCTGAATTTTTCTCACAGAAGATTTATTCTTCGTTGGAAGGAAACCACCTTCACCTTTATAATCCCAGGTTTTGCTTATTGACAGCGTCTGCCTGCCAAAATCAAAATCTGCCGGAGTAATCGCCAGAGCTTCTGAAAATCTCATTCCGGTTTTTGCAACAAGAAGAATAAACCAGTCCCAGTTTGGCTCTTCCTTAATATCCAGATCAGCGATCAATGTATGAAGTTCAAACTGATTCAGATATTTTATTTTCTTGGCCTTGGGAGTTTTTCCCTTAATGATGGCTTTTCTGGTCGGATCTCGTTCTATCATTCCTTCATCAACCGCATCCAGAATAGCACCTTTCAGCTGATGATGAAAATCCAGCGTAGTCTGTCTCTCATGTTCCCTTGCATAATCATTCAAAAGCTGCTGATATGCCGTTCTGGTCAGCTCTGACACCCTCAGTTCAGGCACCAGCTTCTCCACCCACCTCTGTGTCATCAGATATTTTGCCATAGTTGCTTCACGAATTGCACCCTTTTTATATACATCAATCCACTGTGCATAATACTGCGAAAACAGTACATTGTTATTTGTATCATTTGACATAAGCATTCTCCATTTCCGAAATTACCTGCGCTAATGTTCACAATGTAATGACTATAGCAATTCTGCAAATAGAGCGGATAAATTAATGGATTTATGCAATCATAAGAAGAGGTTTTATCTCTTCATCCAGAGTTTTCTTCAATTCTGCCATCATGCGATTATAAAATTTATACTTCGGCAAAGCCGTTTCCTGTGCTTCTTTGTAGCTGGTATAATCAACAGTTGCCTTAATTGCCGTTTCATTGGGGATTTTCCCATTTCTGTAATGGATTGCCGCATACATTACATCATCCTTTGACGCATACCATTGAATACAGAAATCAGAGATAACTTTTTCCACACAGTCTCGTTTCATATTTTCAATAATGTTAAGGATAGACTTTCCTCTGTACTTTCTATCATCTTTCTCAATATCTGCAATCAGATTTGACATAAGGTCTGCTACTTTTTCATTATCTTTGCGAAGCTCCGCCACGTACTGTTTTACTTCTTCCAGCTTTTTCAGCCGTTCCTGTGGTGTAATTTCCTCATCCTCCTCTGTAGGAGTTACAATATTCTGGATCAGGTTAATAATATATTCGTAATCAATCTTTGTACTGCTGTATGCCATCAATTCATAATCCTGATCCACCTGTGTATCACCGGAATCTGAATCCCCATGATCTTTGGAATCACGAATCTCTTCCATTACATTTTTATAATGACCTGCATAATCCTCATATTCTGTCTCTGTAATTCCATACGTTTCCAACATACTGTCGTCATACTTTGTAAAAGATTTCAGCTGTGCAAACAGGCTGTCAAACTCCTGGAACATTTTTGCAAAAATTTTCTTCTCTTTCATGGACATGCCTGGAATGTCCGAAGGCTTCTCAGCGCAGATTTTCAGTGCAGAAAGTGCTTTACGAAATACAGGCTCTACTTCATCCCATTCTGCTAGCAACGCTGTCTCTGTACTTCCCGCAGAATACAATTTCACCGCATTATCCACACACTTCTTAAAGAGCTTTGGTGCCTGAAAAGTTACAATCTGTCCATATGTCTTATTGGTGTCATAAATACGGTTAGTTCTTGAAAAAGCCTGAATCAGATCATGCGGTCCCATAGGCTGACGATCAATAAAAATCGTAGACATACATGGTGCATCAAAACCTGTAAGCAGCCTGTCTACCACAATTACCAGATCCAGCTGTTCTCGTCTGCTCTTAAATCTGGCATCTTTTCTGGCAAGACGTTTATTCAGATTGGCATTATAGCTCTGTATCTGGGACATTTCATATTTGGTTCCAAACATATCATTGTAATCATTCAGGGATTTCTGCATTTTTTCCTGATTCACATGGGAGCCTTCTTCATTTTCGGTAACAGAATAGGTGATGGCGAATTTAGGAAAATCCGGAAGCACCTGTCTGATTTTCTCATCGATCACAAGTGAAGTTTCTCCATTCTTTACTCTGGTAAGCAGCTCATAATATTTCTGTGCAACCTGAATGGATTTGGTTGTAAGCATGCACTCATATGTCATTCCCTTTCCATTCTGAAGACCTAATTTGTAATAGGATTTGTTTAAAATTACATCCAATACCTTTAACATATGCGTTTCATTGTCATACTGGCTGCTGTCCGTTTCATCTGTCATATTTTTAGGACCATTATGCTCAACCTGAAATCCCAGAACCGCCTTGTCATGAATTGCATTCTGTATGGTATAAGAATGGAGACATTTTCCATATAATTCTTCTGTTGTTCGTGGCAAATCGCCCATCTGTGGATATGGGTTCTCTGCGAAACGTGGAGTTCCGGTAAAACCGTACCATAAAGACCTGCCAAAGAAACGTTCCAGTTCTCTCTTTGTTTTCGGTGTCACTGCCCTGTGGCACTCATCCACTACAAAAGCAATCCTCAGATTTTTGATTTTGTCAAAGTCCGGTGTTCCTTCCTGCAGTCTTTTACTTATGAGAATCTGCATTTTCTGAATTGTCGTTACAATCACCTGACGGTCAGCCGATTTTAATTTCTTTTTTAGATCATTAACATTATCTGTTTCATCCACATCTACCAGATCATTATTTGCATATGCCTGAAATGCCATAGTTGTCTGTGTATCCAAATCTTTACGGTCAATGAGAAAAATCGTCTTATCAATACTTGGAATATCCATCAAAAGATTTCTTGTTGCCTTATAGGATGTCAGTGTTTTTCCCGAACCGGTTGTATGCCATACAAAACCGGATTCTCCGGTTTTTGAAGCTTCACGTATAGACTCAATGGCATGAATCTGATATGGTCTGAGCAGAATCAGCCGTCTGGCATCTTCATCCAGAACTGTATATCTGGCAATCATTTCATGAGCCTGGGGAATACGGAGTACACTTTTTGCAAAGCTGAGATAATCTGAAACAGGATTATTCTTTCTGTCTACCCATCCACTCATAAATTTGGGATTTAACTCTGTATCCCCTGCTGCCGCAAAATATCTGGTATCCACACCGTTACTGACTACAAACATCTGCACAGCTGAGAAAATCCCGGTAAATTTACCCTCACCAATATATTTTTTTATCTGCCAGAATCCGTCCATGTAAGAATGCTGTTTATTCTTCAACTCAATATGTATCATGGGAAGCCCATTAATCATAAGAGTTACATCAAATCTTCTGTCCCGCACATCTGTGGAATCCTCATCATCTGATTTCAGTGCTTTATACTGATTAATCACTTCATAAACACTGGAACCTCCTGCAATATGCTCATGGTTCATTACTACAAGATGTAACTTTTCCATATCCCGCTGTACATGAACCATTACCTTTCCATTCTCACCTACCAACCATTCCCCTGCTTTATAAAATGAGGAAAACTGCAGCTGGTTCTTTACCTGTTCAAATTCAGAGTCAGAAAGTCCCTCTCCATCCAGCCTGTCCTTATTATTCTGCTCCAGAATATATCTGAAATTCACCCACAGATCCTCCTCAGTTTTTAAATCCTCCCGATATGTCCACTGAGAATCTCCGTAAATTAGCTGTTCTATTAGTTTTTTCTCTATCATTGACTCTAATTCTGACATATTTTTCTTCTCCTTTGTGTTTCGTGTGGATAATTGGATGGTTGGGATGGGGAATTGGCTTTCGCTGGTGAAGAGTGATGAGTCTGTCAAGGTTTCCAAAATAGAGACCAATTTTTCTTTGCTCATCAATTTCCGTTGGTAAAATTATTTTTAAATTTTGTTGAGCAGTGATTCCAATATATGGTCTTGTAGATTGTGCCGCTTTAGTTTTTAATTCTGTTTGGAAATCTAAAGAATTAAAAAAGGAATACAAATACTCTCTGTTTAACCGTTCTTCATTCTTAATTCTATAGTAAGTAACCTGAGGTGTTAACATTGCATATTCCGTCATCAAATTGCTTAAAATAGCTGTCTCACCAATAGTTGCCTTGTGTGTTAGTAAGACATCTCCATTTCGTGCAAATCCCTTATCAAGTCTTTCCGCTCTTTCTTTTGTGATATATTTGCATGAATAAATATTTACTTCTCCATTATGAATATCCGATGCCATCAAAAAAGGAATTCCAGACTCTACATACTCATCCGAAGTTGGATGTTTCTCTCCGTGGTTTCCATCTAAAGGTGCTTCCAAAATTCCCTCTTTAACAAGTTCTCCCAACTTACGCTGTTCCCAAGGATTGGCATTTACAACTGCTCTCGAACCATCATCAGAGCATATCCCAACAAATTTTTTCCCTTCCATTTGCTTTGATCAAGTCTATTGGGATCTCTCATAGACAAACCTATCCCCCAAATCTGATCTCTTACCGCACATTCTGCCAATATTACGTCACCTGTATCAACAAGTTTTTCTTTCAATTCTGTATTTTGACTGAATTTCGCCTTTAACCCTTCATAAACAATAATCTGTCTTACACCATTCCAGGTATTTTCATTATATCCATGTACCTCTCGCCCTAATTTCTTAATTTCCGCAACATCATTTGTGCTCAATATATCCTTTGCTACTGAAGCATCATGAAAGCGGCATGCTTTCTGGTACATCATAAACTGTTCCATTGAAGAAAATTCTATTCCCTCAACTGTGAAATGAGTCGGATACCAGTTACTCAAATATCCATTTTCTTCATTCGGGTTGTGAAAACAAATAATATCCATTAAACCTCACCTACTTTTCTGACTGCCAGATCAAGTTCCAGATCATGAAGTCCGTAATAGGCTTTCTTCAAGAAATCCACCGGGATTTTCTGAATAACCTCTGAACTTGGCATATTATAATACCACTGATAATATGCGTAAAACTCTCCAATCCAGTCCGGAATAAAACCTTTTAAGTTTTCTCCTTCCTGCAATCTGTAATGATCTGTTTTAAGAAAATACGACCATAAATCTTTTACATTCATTGTATTTACATAAGCCTGTGCTTCATCTATGCTCTTTCTCGTTTTACTCTTCATGTATGTGTTAATAAAATCTTCTGTATTTTTATCCGGGAATGACTGTGCTACAAAATCAAACAGCTTTCCCTGATTTTCTACAACATCGCTTAAATAAGCTTCTGCATACGCTCTCATAATTCTCTCCTAAAGCAATGTACTGAATACATTCGTTACTTTGTTTGCATCAGAATCAATTAATTCCCGCATCTTTTGTCTTGCTGAAACATCTCGCTGATTATATTTTTCTCTGAATTCCATATAATCAACAGACAGCAGACCGTCCTGGACTTCCTGCAAATGTTCATATGCCAGCCTGGACTTGATGCAATATTGGATTCCCAAACCACCAAGAGAAAGTAATTCCGTCAAAATGTCCATATCAATATTATCTCTTACAAATTCCTTTGCAATATAGAAGTAGGAAGCATTGGCCCTCCAACCCTTGATCACATCATATCCTTCTGTATCTATTCCATATTTCTCAATAAATTTTTTTGATAACACCCGGTAACGTTTAGAATCGGAGGCATCTCTGTGTTTCATCAGCTCTGCAAGCCATGAGAGAACATCTTTTTCCTGAAAATCCAGTATTTTTAATTGGTCTGTATCCAGTTCATATTGATGAACCCAGCCATTTTCATCATTAGGTTTACAAACAGCCCATTCCTTTGCAAGATTCAGATTATCTGTCAAATAAAACCCCATGCCATAATCATGCTTTTTCTCACCAAGTCCATATGTTGGCATTACAATTCTGCTTGGAGTTCCATGAAATAACGTAATTTTTTCCATATGCTCACCTTTTTTCCTAGACAAACATTTTCTGTAGCATGAATTTCTTTATTTTTTTCAGTTCTTCACACTTTTGCTGGTGAAGAGTGATGAGCCTTTCTAGCTCTTCAAAATACTTTCCAATTTTCTTCTGTTCCTCAATATCTTGCGGTATCATCAGCTTCGTCTCAAAGAAATCCGCTGGTGCAATATTCAAAAGTCCATGATTTCTCGCTCCTTCTGCAGCAATCTCATGAATACCTTTATGCCACAAATTTGTGCTGTAGTACGATACCAAGAAATCGGAATCCACAGGATTGTTTTCTTTTATTCCAAATACAATATAAAGTGTTGATAAAACGCCATTTTCATAACGATCCAGCCTTTTAATAGCTCCCCAAGGAGCATCTGTTGAAGTGCTTTTATTATAAGCGAACTCTCCATTCTCAATCAGATAGTAACCACTGACATCTTTACTTGCAACTCTCTTATCAAAGAATTCATTCTGATCAATAAGTCCATATTGAGCCGATATTGTAAGCGGTAACTCTGAGACTAAATCTTGATTTTTTCTTGTAACACGATCGACTAAATCCCCTAACTTACGCTGTTCCCAAGCTTCCGTAAATCCCTCAAATCTAATCTCTGGAACTTTTTGTTCATTTTGAGGAAACATTTTTTGTAACATATATTTTTTTAAACTTTTTACTTCATCACACTTTCGCTGGTGAAGAGTGATGAGGTGGTCGAGGCTATCCATATGTTGTCCTATTTTCTTCTGTTCTTCATAACTCGGATATATAATTTTTTGCTGATGCAGGATACTCCCCTTTATACCTTGAACCGTTCCACCTGAACTTTTAGCATTTAATATTTTCTGGAATTCAGGAGATAACAAATAGTATTTCAAATATGTATTATCCACAACTCCAATATGACCTCGATATTTTATTATTCGCTGTGCAAGTGCAATATCCGCCTTATTTACCTGTGCAACATTACCACAGGGAGCTTCTGTCGTTATTAATACATCTCCAATTTCAGGCTTGCCTCTACGCATTACTTCTTCATAGGCATTCTCAGAAATATATTCCTTTGAGGTTTCATAATCTATGAATCCATCCTTGACATTTTTGGCTGTAACAAGGAAAATACCATTTTCCGTTTTTGTTGGTGTTTTTCCTCTATAATCCACATAATCACAGACTTCAATCAACTTACGCTGTTCCCACTCATCCGTATACCCTTTAAATCTAATCTCAGGTTTTCCCATAATTTACCCCTCCATTTTCGCAATCAGTTCATCTAATGATTTCATAATTGCGTCATCTGTAGAAGTTAAATCCCTGAGCAGGGACAGGAATTCCCCTTGTGTTTTTTCTAATTCGTCATCTGTTTTCTTCATCTCGGATAACAGATTATTCAGGTCTATCTCTTCTTCTTTTTCAAAATTGTCAACATAGCGTGGGATGTTGAGGTTAAAGTCGTTCTTTTCTATTTCTTCAAAGCTGGCAAGAAATGATTCTTTTTCTACAGTTTCCCGTTTACTGTACAGTTCCATCACTTCATTGATGTGCACATCTGTCATTTCATTCTGCTTCTTGCCTTTGTCAAACTTCTTTGAAGCATCAATAAACAGCACATCTCTGCCATCTCTATGCTTCTTCAACACAATGATACAAGTTGGAATCGAAGTATTGTAGAAGAGATTCGCAGGTAAGCCAATTACTGCATAAATATTTCCGGAGCGAAGCAGTTTTTCTCTGATTTTCCCTTCCGCAGCTCCCCGGAAGAGGACACCATGCGGAAGTACAATTGCCATAGTTCCATTATTTTTCAGATGGTAGAGTCCATGCAGCAAGAAAGCGTAATCTGCTTTTGATTTCGGTGCAAGCACCCCATAATCACTGAATCTTTCATCCTGCAGAAAGCCTGCTGCTGCGGTCCATTTTGCGCTGTAAGGTGGGTTCATAAGTACCATATTGAAGTCTGTTTCTTCATCTGTTGGCCAGTCTCCGTCAAGAGTGTCTCCGTTTCTCAGGTTCTGATTCTCTGCCGGAATGCCATGAAGAAACATATTCATTCTTGCAAGATTGTAAGTCGAAGTATTTAATTCCTGTCCATAATATTTGATATACTGAGAATATTTCGCATATTTTTTTGCATTAAGCAAAAGGGAGCCGGAACCCATGCATGGATCATAGACAGATAATCCCTGTTTTTCTTCCTGTCCTGCGATTGCAATGCGGGTAAGAATTTTGGATACTGCCTGAGGCGTATAGAATTCACCGGCTTTCTTTCCTGTCTCTGATGCAAACTGTCCGATCAAATACTCATAGGCATTTCCAAGTATTTCCGCATCTGAATTCAATAAATCTGCTTTATCAATTTCCTTTATCAGACTTGCAACTGTATCGCTCTGCTTCTGATCTCCTGTTCCCAGACGGTTGGAATACAGATCAATATCCGCAAACAGGTCTGCAAAGATAGGATCACTTTGTTCGATATTATTGAATGCTTTCTGCATCTGCTCTCTATTAAAAGAATTGTTTCTTGCGGCGTCTGCAAAATATGTGTATGTAAGTTCAGGTTCGATCACATAATGGCATTCTTCTTTCATTCCCTGTTTCAGTTCTTCGCCATCTTCACTTTTTAATTCTTTTACATATACATCCAGTGCTTCTTTTAATGTCTGTGGTTTGCTGTCACAGATCATATCATATACTTTAATAAGAAAAGAATCTGACAGATATTTATAGAAAATAATTCCCAGAAGATAGTTTTTGTATTCATTTGCATCCATTTTTGAGCGAAGAATATCTGCTCCGCTCCACAATACACTGATCAGATCTTTACTGTTTTCCATTTCAGCCATTTCGTGTTCCCCCGTTTTTTACTCTAGCTTATATACAGCGTAAGTATATCATATTTTTTGTGAACATGATACATTCCTGTATTAATTGTCGTGGGAAATTTCATCAGGAAATATAATCGTAGCATAAAAGGCAGTCCCTGTTAATCAGAAACTGCCCCTACTGCTGTTGTGCGATTTTATTGGCATAAATTCTATTTTCTTCTTCTGATAATCTTTACAATTCCGAAGATCAGTAACAAAATCACCCCAACAGCCACAATACAGATTCCCACAATCGCTATTGCAAATTTATTCGGATGCTTTACCAGATTGATGATGTTTTTGCTGCTGTCTATAACTTTTCTTTCGTGTGTTGTATTATAATATTCCGGCACATTTGCAATTCCGTCTTTGTCTGTGTCTTCAAAGGATTGCATATACTCTGCAATTGCAGCCCAGGCTTTCAGTTCTTTTTTTCCATCCATGACTGCATAATCTTCCAGATTCTCTATGGGATTGCCGTTTTTATCTTTGGGGACGATGGATATCAGACCATAGGATTTGTCCAGAACAGAACCAAGCATACGGCCAGTGTACAAGTCGGTGACAACATGATATAATTTATCGTCCTGTATTTCTTCCCTTTCCCCGTCCTTGCCTGTCAGATAACAGTCTGTTACTTTATTTAAGATCATGCGGTGGGGATTATAGGTGAAATTCATTCCACTGCAATATAATCTGGCTATTGTCATAAAATCTGAAATTGAGGCATCTACCTCTGCCACTGTTTTCAGTTCTTTTCCCGTTAAATATGCACTGATCAGAGGATAACCTGCAAGTCCGTCCTTTCCTGTTCCCAGCGAGAAGGAATTATATACCTGCTCCACTGTTATATTGCCTTTTGTATAAGTATCTCTTACAGTTCCGGCAGGTACGATTGCAACATCTACTTTTTCTCCGTCAGAGTCTCCTGTATTCTCTACTGCATATACATAAGCATCTGATATGATATCTCCCAGATTTAACTCCTCATGCTTTGTTTCCATCTCACTGAGGCTGTTAAATTCAATGTCATTCTCTGCCAGAATTTCCTCTCTGGTATAACCAAAATTGGAAAGATAATTGGTGTCAACAGTATCTGACAATTCATCTATTTTCTTCTGTGTGGCTTCATCTGCTTTGATTTCATCCGTAACCGGAACAAGCTCATAGGTATCCGTTTCCCACCGTCCATTCTCTTTCTGAGTCATGGAAATTGTTCCCAGGTTTTTCCCATATTCTCCACAGGATACGATGCAGGTATCTCCCTGCAGGATTGGTTCTGCCAACTGTGTGTGGGTATGTCCGCTGACGATCAGATCAATGTCCGGAACATTCTTTGCAAGGATTTCGTCCTCTGATACTTTTTCGTCCTCCCATGTTCCGCTGTGTGATACACAGGCGATCATGTCTACATCTTCGTTCTTTTTTATTTCCTCTACTGTTTCTCTGGCTGCTTCTGACGGGTCTTTGAAAAGAAGCTCGCAGGTAGGAGCGCAATCCAGAGAATCCTTGCCGAAAACACCCAGTACTGCAATCTTTACATCACCTTTTTGAATTACCGTATAGTCTTTTACTCCATATGTCTGAAATTCTTCATAAATCTGTTTCTGTCCTTCACTGAGGCCGGCTTTTTTCATTGCATCCCAGTCCACATTACACACAACCATCCTGGGAAGGTTTTCGCCTGAACTGACTGCGGCGTTCAGCATATCTGCCAGACCATCGGAGCCGTAATCAAATTCATGATTTCCCAGAGTTGTCACATCACAGCCCAGATATCCAAGCATCCGCAGTTCGGCGGCCTCAGTGTCATATACAGTCTGTATCAGAGTTCCCATAGAGAAGTCTCCGCCATCCAATATGAGTGTATCTGTATTCTCTTTCTCATGCTCATTGATCAATGTTTTCAGCCGGGCAAACCCGCCGGTCTCCTGCTGTGTCCCGTCTACAATCGTTTGAAAGCTGTTCAAATGAGAATGCAGATCATGGGTGAAGAGGATATCCAGATGTTTTGGCTCCTCTGAGGCGTTTACCTGATATCCTGTCAGTCCTGAAACGCTCAGCATAAATATAAATGTGAATGCGAATGCTTTTTTTAATAATTTCATAAAATTCTCCTGTAATATCAAAAATGGTTCCGCAGTATCATTTATCTTCCCGCAGGATAATGATACCATGAAACCATTTTACAAAAAAAAACTAATTTATCTTTCATCTCCCACAAAGAACAACGCCATTGTTCCCGGACCTGAATGAGCGCCGATGGTGGCTCCTACCTGATTCATGATAATCGTGTTGATCTGGTATTTTTCTTTTACTTTCTCTGCCACATAATTTGCATCTTCTTCGCAGTCGCCATGACTGATAAAGATGGTATGGCAGGTGTCATGATAGCTGCCGATTTTCTCATCCATAAGCTTTACCAGCTCCTGAAGGGATTTTTTACGGCCGCGGACTTTACCGATGGCAGTGAGTTTTCCGTCGTTGTCTACATGAAGGACCGGTTTAATATTCAGCATACTTCCTACTACTGCAGTAGTTCTGGAAATGCGGCCTCCGCGGTATAGGTGGTTTAAATCGTTGACTGTAAAAAGGTGTACCATATGAAGCCTGTTCTCTTCTGCCCATTTCGCAACTGTCTCCATATCTTCTCCCTGCTCTTTCTTCTCCTGTGCAAGGTAAACCAGAAGCCCCTGACCAAGGGAAGCGCCAAGAGAATCTACCACGATGATCTTGCGGTCCGGATAATCCTCCATCAGTTCCTCTGCTGCGATACGGCTGCTATTGTATGTACCGCTTAAGGCAGAGGAAAATGCAATATGAAGAATATCTTTTCCTTCTTTCAGGTAAGGCTCCAGCAGTGCTTTTGCATTTTCAGGATTTACCTGTGCTGTGGTTGGCATGGAACCGTTTCTCATTGCCTCATAAAATTCATGCTCCGGAAGGAAATTTCCATGTGTATAATTTTTTCCATCCATGGAATAACTGAGATACATGCAGCCTACTCCATGGTCTTTGAGATATTTCTCCGGAAGATCTGAATTGTTGTCGGTGGTGATCACATATTCGCTCATGTTGTCGCCCTCTTTTTTCTGATATTTTTCACTTTATGCCCATTAACTGTTCAGTGTCTTAGCAACTACAAATCAAAATCCGCTGCCTGCTCAGTAATGGGCTTTTCATCTATAATAAAAATGCTTCTATTATAAATACAGATATATACAGTATAGCATCAAACCATCAGCCAAACAACTACTTTTCCTTCTCAACTGCCTTAATCGCTTCCTGCAGCTGATTATCCTCATCATGGGTAATCTCGTCTTTATTCTTATTCAGCAGGCTGGTATCCAGAGAAACCTCTATATCAGGTTTGATTCCTGTTTTGTTGATGTTGTTTCCTTTTGGAGTGTAGTAGTTGGCAACAGTCAGTTTAATGGCACTTCCGTCTGAGAGCTGGCGGATGGACTGTACCACGCCTTTTCCGTAAGTGGTTGTTCCGACAATCGTTCCAATACCATAATCCTGCACTGCACCGGCAAAAATCTCTGATGCACTGGCGCTGCTTTCATTTACCAGGACTGCAAGCGGAATCCGGAGTTCGTTTTTGCCATCACATTTTTCCTCTTCTCTATTTCCGTCCTTATCTTCGGTGTAAACGATCAGTCCTTCCGGAAGGATTTTCCGCAGGACATCACAGACAGAATCAAGAAGTCCACCCGGATTATCGCGGAGATCCACGATCATTTTCTCCATTCCCTGTTTTTGCAGGTCATCAAAAGCTTCCTGATACTGTTCGCCGGTAACGCCTGTAAACTGTGTAATGCGGATGTAGCCGATTTTAGAATCCAGCATTTCATGGAAAACAGACGGTAATTCCACATCTGTGACAGGGACTGTGATTTCCATGGCATCTTCTGCACCTTCTCTGTGAACAGTAAGCACCACACTGTCTTTATCTGAATTGCGGACAATGTCTGCAACATCAGATACTTCATCCTCTGTGATATCTTCCCCGTCAATGGCACTGATGATGTCCCCTTCCTCCAGTCCTGCTTTTTCTCCGGGACCACCCTCATAGCATTCAACAATCTTTACTCCGCCTTCTTTGTTCTTCTCCATAAGAATGCCGATCCCCACATAGCTTCCCTCATTGGAAGAATTCTCAGAATCGTATTCCTCTGCTGTATAATATCTGGAATAAGGATCATCCAGCCCATAGAGAAGACCTGCATAAAGCCCTTCCTGAAGCTTTTCTTCATCCTTATCTCCCAGATAGTATCTGTCGATCAGCTCTTCAAGATATGCCAGCTTTGATGTACACTTGCGATCACCAAGAGCTGTTCCTTTTGCTGCAAGACCTGTTCCTGCAAAAACACCTGTACCGATGCACGTCACAACCAGTGCTCCTGCTACTGCACCTTTCCAAAATTCTTTATTTTTCATGTCTGCACTCCTGTAAAAAAAGCCGCCGGTTTATGATATGATATCATTGTTCCGGCAGCTTCATGCTTATCTGCTTTTTATTATACTCTTAAATGCTTTCTTGTTGTAAAGAAACTTCCGATCAGTCCGATTCCAATTCCAAGTCCCAGACTTATTGGAAGTAATGTCTGGTAAATCTGCCATACCGGGATGAAATCCACCACACCTGTAAGCACATTAAACCTGGTCAGAATATAGGATATTGCCCCATTATAACAGAAATAAAGCACGATCAGCGGAACTGCTGCTCCGACCACCCCCAGAACCATGCCTTCCAGCAGGAATGGTGCTCTGACAAATGCGTCTGTAGCTCCTATGTATTTCATAATTCCAATCTCTTCTTTACGGACTGCAATTCCCACAGATACCGTATTGCTGATCAGGAATATGGAGATAATAAGCAGTAATACAATGATGGCAATGGAAATATAGGAAACCAACTTGTTGATATTTCCCAGTGTTTTTGCTGCTTCCTCAGACTGGTTGACTTTTCTTACATGTTTCAATTCCTGTATATAGGAAACAAGCTCTGACTGCTTCGTGATATCATTCATATACACACGATAGTTGGCTGAGTTTGCAAGAGGATTGTCGTCCTTAAATCCGTCTGCTGCCTCTGAGCCCTGGAAATACTGCTCTTTATATTCCTCCCATGCTTCATCAGCTGACTGATACTCTATTTTCTCTACTTCCGGACGTGCCTTGATCTTCTTTCCGATTGCTTTGATCTGTTTGTTTGTAGTTCCCTCTTCAAAGAATACCGTGATCGGCACCTCCTGCTCTACCTTATGTGCAATATTATTCACATTATTGACAATGGAGAAAAAGATTCCAAACAGAAAAATACAGGCAGCCATGGTGATAATGGAAGCCAGGGAAAACATCCAGTTTCTTTTGATATTTTTGACACCCTGTTTCAGAGTGTACCAGATTGTACTAGGCCTCATGATATTCTCCCTCTTTCTCGTCACTTATAATAGAGCCCTCATGCATGGTCACAACACGTTTGCGCATGGAATTTACAATATCCTTGTTATGTGTAACAACCACTACTGTAGTTCCTCTGTCGTTGATCTGTTCCAGAAGCTTCATGATTTCTTCGGAAGTCTTCGGATCCAGGTTTCCTGTAGGCTCGTCTGCCAGAAGGATATCCGGACGGTTGACCAGCGCCCTTGCCAATGCAACTCTCTGCTGTTCTCCACCGGAAAGTTCATCCGGGAAGGATTTGTATTTGACAGCAAGTCCAACTTCCTGAAGTACCTCCGGGACACGTTTACGGATTACTCTTGTGGGACGGTTGACTACTCTCTGGGCAAACGCTACATTCTCATATACATTTCTGTCTTTCAGAAGACGGAAGTCCTGAAATACTACGCCCAGCTTACGGCGGTATTTGGCTACTCTTCTGTGTTTCATTCCTTCCAGACGTTCACCGCTTACGATGATCTGGCCGGATGTGGAATCCAGCTCTTTCATAAGAAGTTTGATCAGGGTTGTTTTTCCTGAACCACTGTTTCCTACTACAAAGACGAATTCACCTTTATCTATATGTAAGTTCGCATGGTTCACTGCCGGAAGGCCGGGACCATAGGACTTGCTTACATCTATAAGATCTATCATAGATTTTTCCTCCAATGGGTTAATGAATTTGTAACATTATTGTAATGTATGTTTTTGGGGATTGCAAGAGATTTTTGAGGATTCATAGAATATTCACAGTAACGTAGCCAACATTCATTACAAATTGCCTGCGGCAACAAAATTTTGACTTGCATGTCTCGGGATATTGCATACCTTATCAATTGCAATCTCGATTTCTAACTATACACTGCAAGGCTGGATTTGTAAAGGTCAAAATGCCTGCGGCAGCAATTAAAGCTGCGGCAGGCATTGAAAATTTTCCTTCTATTATAATATATCAATATTCCAGTGTTTCCATATATTTCATGTAACGTACTACCATGAGTGCGATCTTGAATGTAATGGCATCTTCAAAAACGCGGAGATCAAGGCCTGTACTCTTCTGGAGTTTATCGAGGCGATAGACCAGAGTGTTTCTATGGATGTAAAGCTGTCTGGATGTCTCTGAAACATTGAGGCTGTTCTCGAAGAACTTATCAATTGTGACCAGAGTCTCTTCGTCAAAGTCATCCGGGGATTTGCCGCCGAAGATTTCTTTGATAAACATCTTACAGAGTGGGATCGGGAGCTGGTAGATCAGTCGTCCGATTCCCAGAGAGCTGTATGCGATCACTTCTTTATCTCCGAAGAAAATCTTACCTACATCAAGAGCCATGCGGGCTTCTTTATAGGAGCGTGATACTTCTTTCAGTTCATTGACGATAGTACCGTATGCCATATGTGTCTTACCGTCATTTCCCATTCCAAGAGTATCAAGGATAGTATGTGCAAGCTGATCCATCTCAGGATAATTCTCACCATCTTCAAGTTCCTTGACTACGATAATACTCTTCTCATCTACTGCTGTGATAAAGTCTTTACTTTTACCGCCGAAAAGACTCTTCACGCTTTCCATGGAGCTGTGGTCTTTCTCCTGTGGCATTTCAAGGATCATGACCACGCGGCGGACATCTGCCTCAATGTGCAGTTTCTTCGCACGATTATAAATGTCAACAAGAAGCAGGTTGTCAAGAAGCAGGTTCTTGATAAAGCTGTCTTTGTCAAAGCGTTCTTTATACGCTACGATCAGATTCTGGATCTGAAAAGCAGCGAGCTTGCCAACCATATAAGTATCTTCATCGTCGCCATGGGCGACCAGTATATATTCCAGCTGATAGTCATCACAGACTTTAAAATACTGGAACCCCTTTACAAGCTGGCTGTCGGCCTGTGATTCTACGAAAGCCTGTACATCCTGTGTTGCAATGGAAAAATCTGCAAAAGTACTTGCAAGCACTTTGCCTTCTGTGTCGAGTACACAAAATTCTGTTCTGGAAATTTCTTTTAACCCTTCAAGAGTATTCTGAAGCACTTGATTCGATATCATCTGATTTCAATCCCTTCTCATCCTATAGTGTTTATTTTCCGTTTTAACTATAAAACCTTATACCTGTATTGTATTTTAATATATATTTACCAAAAATGAAAGAGGAAAGAGAAAAAAATTTACAATTTTTTATATATTTTTTTGTATTACTTTTTTTCAATAAAACCTTCTCCATGAACTTCCCTGGCATCTGTCACTATCACAAAAGCTTCCGGATCAATTTCATCTACTTTTTCTTTAAGCATTACGATCTCTTTTTTATTTACCACGCAGAAAAGCATCAGTTTATCCTGTCCTGAGTACATTCCTCTGGCACTGATGCCTGTTACACCTCTGTCCAGATCTTTCATGATCATATCTGCTATTTCCTTTGGCTTTGCTGTAATGATATAGGCAGCTTTTGAGAATTTCAGACCTTCAATCAAACCGTCAGATACTTTTGTCACCAGATATACCGCAATAATCGCATAGAGTGCCTTGTGGATGCCAAACACATACATACCCACCAGTACAACGCCTGCATCTATAACCTGCATGATCTGTGCGATTGAATAGTGCTGCAGATATTTCTGGATGATAGCTGCCATCATATCGGTTCCTCCGGTTGTTCCGCCGCCCAGAAAGACAAGACCGATTCCCACACCCTGGATCACACCACCGTAAAGTGCGGCAAGAAGAAGATCATTGCCAGCAAGATTCCATACAGGTTCTATGGCAAGCCAGGTGGACAGAGCAATTTCTCCTATCAAAGCTTTTTTTACAAAGGAGAATCCATTAATCTTCCATCCGATCAGAAACAGTGGAATGTTCAAACCCATATTTGTTACCCAGAGAGGGATACCACCGTCAATGATTCCCTGACTCCCTGCTTTTATAATGATCGCGATACCTGAAAAGCCTCCGGTTACCATACCTGATGCATCAAATACGGAATTGATCGCCAGTGCCATTAATCCGGTTCCTGCTATGATCATCAGATATTCCAGAAGCTGTGATCTTTTTCCATTTACTAACTTCATTCATTTGCCTCCTTGTATTCTGTAAAAATAATATTTGTTTTATGCTTTCATGAATATCAGCCAGAGATACCGCTTTATCACTGTGCCGTAATTATTCTTCCATAAACTACAAGAACGGCAGCAATCCATGAAGGACTGCTCCCGCTCTTATTCTTACCTTATTTTTCAGGCTTATTGATAAAATTTACAAAATGATAACTCTCCATTATCTGGAAGTATTTAACGATCCTTGGATATAAAGGCTCTGCCTTCTCCCCAAATTCGTCTTTTACCAGTGCAGCAATATCTTCCACTGTCTTCCTGCCATCTATGAGTGGCCAGATAAATGTGCCATTGTCATCCAGATGTATCTTCGTATATCTGGGTTTTCCAAACAGCTTCTGGGCAATCGTGTTAAACGCGCCCTTATTCTCTATTTCCAACACCATTCTCCCCCTGATATCCGTATGCCAGCGAAGCTGTGCACTGCGCTCAGGAATGAGATCCAGATAATTGATCTGTATTTCTTTTTTCTTTTTACTCATTTAAATATTATCATCTCCGCCTGATCAGGCTTTCTTCTTGTTCCAGATACTGAATTTCAGAAGGCTTAAGATCATAAGTAACATCAGGATCACGCCGCCTGCATTACCAAGGTTAATGCTTCCGGAGAGATCAAATACACTGCTTACGTTTACTACTGCAAGGATTGCAAGAAGGATACCTACAAGACCTTCACCTGCGATCATACCTGCACAGTAAAGTGTACCGTCTGTTGCCTGTTCTTCTTTTTTCTTATCATCAACATTCTTTCTTCCGTCAACGAACATACGAACAACACCACCGATCATGATAGCAGCGTTGAGGTAGATTGGAAGATAAAGACCGATAGCAAATGGCATAACCGGAATTCTTAAGATTTCCAGACCAATTGCAAGGAATACACCGATAAATACCAGTGTCCATGGAAGCTTGCCGCCCATGATACCTTCTACGATCATCTTCATCAGAGTTGCCTGAGGAGCAGGTACTTCTGCACTTCCGTATCCCCATGCAGTGTTCAGAAGATAAAGAACTCCACCGATAGCAAGACCGGCAGCAACAACACCGATAAGCTCACCGATCTGCTGCTTCTTAGGAGTTGCACCAAGAAGATAACCTGTCTTTAAGTCCTGTGAAGTATCACCTGCGATTGCTGCTACGATACAGATTACGGAACCAATAGCAATTGCTGCTTTCATTCCGTCGATACCGGTATTGCCGGATGCTTTGATAACCATTGTTGCGATCAGAAGAGTAGCGATAGCCATACCTGATACAGGGTTGTTGGAGCTTCCTACAAGACCAACCATACGGGAAGATACAGTTGCAAAGAAGAAGCCGAAGATTACGATAATCAGCGCACCGATCGGGTTAACCGGGATAGCCGGAACAAGCCAAATGATCGCAACCATTGCCACAATACCGATCAGGATAACGTTCATTGGAAGATCCTGTGCAGTTCTTTCTGTACTTGTATTCTTACCGCCCTTCATGCTCTTCATGGAATCACGGAAGGTTGCAATGATCAGAGGCAGGGATTTGATCAGAGAAATAATACCACCTGTTGCGATAGCTCCTGCTCCGATATATTTTACATAAGTACTCCAGATTTTAGATGCTCCGCCTGCTGCATAAAGAGCAGAAATTGTTTCTGTTCCGGGATACATAACTGTATCAGCTCCGAACAGACAGATTACCGGAATCAGCACCATCCAGCCAATAAGAGAACCAACAAACATAAAGGATGCGATTCTTGGTCCTACGATATATCCAACACCGAGAAGTGCAGGATAGCATTCCATACCAATTTCACCTTTGAATCCTTTAAATGCTACTGCAACGTCTGCAGGGATTACCTTTAAACCGTCAACGACAAATTTAAAGATCGCTGCGATTCCCATACCTGAGAATACTGTCGCAGCGTTTGCACCACCCTCTTCACCTGCAAGAAGAACATCTGCGCAGGCAGTTCCTTCAGGATAAAGAAGTGTTGCATGCTCTTTTACGATCAGTGCGTTACGAAGTGGTACCATAAAAAGTACACCAAGAACACCACCGCAAAGTGCGATTAATGTGATTTCCACGATACCCGGCATTTCACAAAGTCCTTCTTCTGCCCAAAGGAACAGAGCTGGCATTGTGAAAATTGCACCGGCTGCCAGTGATTCACCGGCTGAACCGATTGTCTGGACCATGTTGCTCTCCAGAATGGAGTTCTTTTTCATGATCTTGCGAATTACGCCCATGGAAATAACTGCTGCCGGAATGGAAGCAGATACAGTCATACCAACACGCAGACCAAGATAAGCATTGGCTGCACCGAAGATGACTGCAAGGATAACACCCATGATGATGGATGTCACCGTAAATTCTGGTGTGATCTTGTCAGCCGGAATATACGGTTTGAACTCTTTGTTTTCGTTCATGATTTCCTCTCCCTTTTGTATTGATTTATAAACATAGAACATTATAGCGAAATTTATACAAAAAGGCAAGGTGAAAAAACTGGTTTTTTATGCACTTTACCATATTAATGTGCTAACTTGATAATCTCTTAACATATCAGCACGCTCAAACAGCATATTTTTACCCTGTTTTATCAGTCTATTCATCTGAATCCAACTGTTTAATCAGGTATCTCCCGACAATTCTGGAAAAATTCGAAATATCCCGGATATATGCGAAATCTTTGCCAAATATCTTTTTTTCTGTGGAAAGGTCTTTTTCTTCCCCTGCAAAGACTCCCAGAACACTTACTCCAAGGTTTCGCAGGTGCCGCACTTCTGTAGCAGTATCATTGATCGCATATTTTCCCATATAAGGTTCCGGGTTCTTTGCGTGAGGTCTGTTTACGATGACATCATATGGTTTTCCATCACTTAATACAATGAGGATTTTTTTCTCCTCAGATCTCTGAAGCAGACCGTATCCTGCGGTTTTGATAGCAAGTCCATCCCTGTTATTGGAAGAAGTTACATAATTAAAAATATTTTCATTAGCTGACTGTGGATCATCGTACTCACGGAATCTGTGAAGGATCGTATAGTCCCAGAATGTGCAGAAGCTCATGACACGGTGAGGCAGGTTTACATTACTTAATGCTTCACTGATGATATAAGCCTGTAATGCCACATCTCCCTGCCTGGACATCTGGGAACCGCTGGCATCGATCAGCACATCTACTACGAAATCAGATGCATCAGATTTCAATTCTCTTTTAAACAGATTTGCTTCACTGCTTCTGCCCACACGCCAGAGTCTGGACGGAATGATTGTTCCTCTGTCTGACAGTACTTCCTGCGTCTCGCTTTTCAGCACCAGCGTCTTTCGCAAAAGATCTGTGAGGGATGCTATGTTCTGCTTTACGATTCTGTGTTTGTCATGGTAGAGCCAGATATTCTTATTCTTTAATCGCACTGCATATTCGTACTGATAGTTTCGTTTGACCGGATTCTTAAGAATTCCTTCTGTAAAATAAAGGCTGCAGTCTCTGTGAAGTTCCCTGCACATCAGATAATTCATTCGCTTCTCTTCTGCAGGAGTCAGATAAGTTTTTCCGAAATTCAACTCAACATAGGTATATGCTTTCTCAAGTTCTTCCTCTGTGAGAATTGTAATTTTGTGTTTGGTCTGGCGCTGTTTTTCCATTTCTTCAGTGACAGCAGTGTCTTCCATGTCCGTAATCTTATTTGTCATCTGTTCGATGTAACTCTCCAGAGCTTCCTCATAAAGTTCTTCTGTGAGAAAATCTTCCCAGTCGTATTCTGTCAGTTCTTCCAGGGTGACTGCCATAACCTGTTCCAGTGTTCCATGATCTTTCTCAAAATTCGGATCAATGATAGTGTTGTAAAGACTGTCAATAATACGGATCAATTCTATAGTGTCTGCAGCTGTTCTGGCTTTATAAACCATGTCGCGGATTTTCCGAAGACGCTCTTCTACATAATGGTTTCCATTCTGCAAACGGTCACGCAGGATGGCAATCTTCAATCGGCCAAGAATATCTCCGTATGCGGGCATCTGTTCAAACTCCTGGTCCAGGATATCCTCGAATGCTTCCTTCTGCATCTCCCGGACCCCCGGACGCTCCTGACAGATTTTATCCCCGATTGCTTCTTCTACACATAGCTGTGCTACTGCAGTCAGTTCTCCCTCTCCTGCCTGGCAGAAAACTTTTTTTACCAGATATAAACCCAGCAGATTTCTGTCATAATATTTTGCCAGAGCGCCCTGCTTGATGCCGTCATACAGAGCGATTGCTTTTGAGCGCAGATACAGGGAAACGTCTACTTTCATATTTAACGTGTAATCCCCGCTGATAGTCCAGAGGAGATTGCGGATCCTGTTTTCCAGTTCCAGACGGTAATCGTCGATTTCTACGATTTTCTCATCTTTCATATACATCATCCCTTGTCCAGTCTGCCGGAATTCTGGTTTTCACAATATCCTCTACGATTTCTTTCTCGAAAATGTCAAAAGTCTTGTTCACCACTCCCATAGTAACTGCTTTTCTCGGAGAAAGTCCGGTTTCTACAATCTTCATGGCTGCAAGGAGACCTCGCAGATCCAGAGGTTTGGTGGAAATTTCACTGTTTGTGGCTTTGAGCTGAAGATCCAGGAATACTCCGATGAACTGTGTTCTGGCGTTTTCTTTTATATTTGGAAACATCCGTTGGAAAATAAATTTCAGGGATTCTTCAGTCTGAGCCGGCATGTCAATAACCAGGAATCTGGATACCAGCGCTTCATTGAGTTCTTTGGTTCCTGCATAACCGTAATTCATGGTTCCGATAAAACGGGCAGCCGGATGAAGATCAATTTTGTCATAGCCCGGGACATCGATGGAACGGCGATAATCCAAAGTTGCATGAAGAACGGAAACTGCATCGTTCTTTGCCATATTAATTTCGTCGAGGATTCCGAAACCACCGTATTCTGCACACTGATAGATAGTTCCTTTGCGAAGCTTAACTTCGTTGTCCACGAAAGTGTCTGTGCCGATCAGATCTCCACTGTTGGTATTTACATGAAAGGAAACATTATATGCGGGACGGTTGAAAATATATGCCAGGTTCTCTGCAAGGATATTTTTTCCTGTTGCCTTCGGACCGGTGAGTAATAGATTCTCCCCTTTGAGCAGTCCGGCAATGGCCATTTCCAGAATGTCTTTTCCGTAAAATGGAATGGATGGTTTCACAATCCTGCCTGCTGTTTCCGGTGCCACTTCATACCGGCTGCGGAATTCTTCTACTCTCTTTATCAGTTCAGAGGCTACCTGCTGCTCCTCCAGAAATTTCAGTTCTTCCATTTAGTTCTCCTTTATATAACTATTATAGTCCAGTTTGTGTTATAGAAAAAGGCCGCTTATCTTTTACAGATTCACGACCCTTTTATTATAGCATTCTTCTTTATATTTTTACAACATTATACTTCAAATACAAGATCTCCATAAGATGGCATCGGCCACATTTCCTTATCTACGATCATTTCCAGTTCATCCACCGGCTCACGTAAAGCTTCCATTGCAGGAACCACCTTTTCTCTGCAGAATACGGCTCTGTCCCGTCCCTCTGCATTTTCCGGGATCTTCTCAACCAGTTTGCTCAGCTTACTCATGGCACTGTTTGCAGCCTTTAAGAGTTTTGACGCTTTCTTAAGCAGGTCAAGCTGTACACTTACATCGATCAGCCCTTCGCCCGCTGTTTTCACTGTATTGATGGATTCGCCAAGAACAGTGGTATATCTGATAACTGCCGGAATAATCTGCTTGGTTGCCATGTCGATCATTGTCTTTGCTTCAATATTGATTGCTTTAGAGTAAATCTCATATTTAATCTCTGCGCGTGATTCAAGCTCAGCTCTTGAGAATACATCAAAAGATTCAAAGAGTTTCACTGCCTTCTCTGTAGTAAGTGCAGGGATTGCATCCACCATGCTCGGAAGGATCGGAAGTCCGCGGCGTTTAGCTTCCTTCTCCCATTCCGGCGCATAGCCGTTTCCGTTAAATACGATCTTCTGATGATCTGTGGCATATTCTTTGATCAGGTCATGTACCGCCAGTTCGAAATCAGGAGCTTTTTCCAGACGGTCACATACTTCCTTAAATACTTCTGCCGTGATCGTATTCAGGACTACGTTACATGCGGAAATAGAATCTCTTGAGCCCACCATACGGAATTCAAATTTATTTCCTGTGAAAGCAAAAGGTGAAGTACGGTTACGATCTGTGGCATCCTTCATGAAATCAGGCAGAGTCTTAACACCTGTTTCCAGCTTACTTCCCTTTTTACTGTGAGTTGCTGTTCCTGTGCTGACCAGCTGTTCCAGAACATCCTCCAGCTGCTCTCCAAGAAATACGGAAATCACTGCCGGCGGTGCCTCATGGCCGCCAAGTCTCTGGTCATTTCCCACATCTGCCGCAGATTCACGCAGAAGATCTGCATGTTCATCTACTGCTTTCAGGATACAGGTGAGGACCAGAAGGAACTGAATATTTTCATGAGGTGTTTTGCCCGGATCCAGAAGATTGATTCCGTCATCTGTGGTAAGAGACCAGTTGTTATGCTTACCGGAGCCATTCACACCTGCAAATGGTTTCTCATGAAGGACACAGCGCATTCCATGGCGGCTGGCAACCTTTTTAAGAATACGCATCATCATCTGGTTCTGGTCTGCTGCGATATTGACCGGTGCATAAATCGGTGCAAGCTCATGCTGTGCAGGGGCAACCTCATTATGCTGTGTCTTTGCAGGAATTCCAAGCTTCCAACATTCTTCATTTACCTCTTTCATGTATGCGGAAATTCTCTGACGGATACTTCCAAAGTAATGGTCATCCATTTCCTGTCCCTTCGGAGGCATAGCTCCAAAAAGAGTTCTGCCTGTATAGATCAGGTCTTTTCTCTGAAGCCATTTCTCTTTATCGATCAGGAAATATTCCTGCTCTGCTCCTACTGACGGAGTTACTTTCTTAGAAGTTGTATTTCCGAAAAGTCTCAACAGACGGAGTGCCTGGGTGTTGATTGCTTCCATAGAACGAAGAAGTGGTGTCTTCTGGTCAAGTGCTTCTCCCGTATAGGAACAGAATGCAGTAGGAATACAGAGTGTTCCACCTGCTGCATCATGACGGACAAAAGCCGGTGATGTACAGTCCCATGCTGTATATCCTCTCGCCTCAAAAGTTGCTCTTAATCCACCGGACGGGAAAGAAGATGCATCCGGTTCACCTTTGATCAGTTCTTTTCCGGAGAAAGACATCAGGACCTTGCCGTTATCCATCGGAGCTGTGATAAAAGCATCATGTTTCTCTGCTGTCACACCTGTAAGGGGCTGGAACCAGTGGCTGTAATGTGTGGCACCTTTCTCGATGGCCCATTCTTTCATCTCGTGTGCTACTACATCCGCAATTTCCATAGACAGTTCTTTGCCCTCTTCTATGGTTTTTTTCAATTCTTTGTAGATCTTCTTCGGAAGTCGTGCCTGCATGACGGAATCATTAAACACGTCACATCCAAAAGTCTCTACTACATTGATATACTCACCCATTTTATTTCTCCTTTTTATTTATTAACGGGGAAATTCCAATTGATCTGGTTTCCTCATTTTTTGTACTTTTCAGATACAGATTCAGTGCTTCGTGGCAGTTTTCAATCTCTATCTGTGTATGACTGCCGCCGTATTCACCGTCCAGAGTCCATGGTACCGGTTCTTCTGAGGTAATGGTCACCCTGGCTGATTTAAAAGAATGAATCAGATCTGTATTGTCCTCTGCTGTCAGCATTGCAGTCATGATCTCCTGCAATTCCAGCGGATTCTTCGGTCTTGTAATCATGGTAACTTCAAAAAGTCCGTCATTCATATCCACGTTCTTGCCTGTAAGGTTCTTAAACCCTCCCACTGAACGGGAATTGGTGATCATCCCAAAGATGAAGTCATCCTCCACAGTTAATTCTTCGGATTCAATTCTCATATGGTATGATTTGATATCAAAAAGGCGTTTCACTCCCTCAAGAAGATAGGCTACATGGCCAAGGATATTCTTGAGATCCTGATCTGTCTGATAGGCTACATCTGTGAAAAGACCGAAAGCTGCTATATATGTAAAGCTCTGGTTATTGAATCTGCCGATGTCACAGTGATAAAGTTTCTCTTCCATAATCATGGAAGCGGCATCTGTCATGCTTTTCGGCATAAAGAGACTGTTTGCAAAGTCGTTGGTGCTTCCTGCCGGAATGTATCCGATGGGAATGGAACTCTTCTTTTCCATTACTCCGGTAACCACCTCATCAAGAGTCCCGTCTCCGCCGCTACATACGATAAGGTCCACTTTGGATTCGTATTCTTTGGCTTTCTCGTAGGCATCTTTTGGTTTCTGTGTGGAATAGATAATGACTTCATAACCGCCTTTGTTGAAAATATCTACTATATCAAGCAGGTTTGTTTTGATCTTGCCTTTACCTGCCTTGGGATTGAAAACAAAGAGCATTTTTTTGTTCATTTCGAGCAACTCTCCTTTTTTCAGGGTTTAAATGCGTAGTTTTCAGAGTACGCAGATTTCTATTTATATAATATAAGAAAAAAGGGTGGAAAAGTCAATGGGGTTTGACGGGCAAAAAAATTGGGGACGACAGGAAATATTTTTGGTTTCAGGTGCGGTTTCGCGGGCTAATAACTCTAGGTGTGTGGAAATCTGCTAAAAACATTCAAAAATTACTCAAACTCGCTTCGCTCAGACAGTGAGCAATTTTTGAATAACGCAGATTCCCACGCACCAAGAGTTACTACGCCCACTGCAAATGCACCTGAAACCAAAAATATTTCCTGCCTGTTGGCTGGCTGCGGGACTGCCGGGCTGTTACTGCTCACTTCGTTCACAGTAATGCGCCTTGCAACGACAGGCTATGCAGATGATATTTTCTCACAGAAAATTTTGCAGGATGGTAACGCATAAAACGGGACTGGTGAATAATTGCAATTTTTCCTAATTTCTTATGGTAAGTTGTATTTTAGCGTGATAAAATGGGGATTGTATTTATTTGTATTTATTATAGAAGGGACTTATTACAATTACAAAGAGAATTTTTAAAATGAATTTGTATAGAAAGGATTTCTTATTCATATGATTAAATTAATTGCTTCAGATATAGATGGAACTTTGGTAAAGGATGGGACTCTGGCTATTGACAGGGAGTATATGGAGGTTATCGGAAGGCTGATTGATAAGGGGATTGTGTTTGTGGCATGCTCTGGACGGCAGTACAGAAGTGAGAGAAAACTGTTTGCCCCTGTCGCAGACAGACTGCTTTATATCTCTGACGGAGGAACTGTTGTACGGACTCCGAAGGAGATTCTGAAAGTGGATACTCTGCCGGACGAAATCTGGAAAGGAATGTGTTCTATGGTAAGAGAGAATATGCCTTCCTGTGATTATTTTATTTCCACACCTGAACGCTGTTTCGCAGAAGACGGAGGCAGCCAGATGTTTCACTGGCTGAGAGATTCTTACGGATATGATATCCATGAAGTTCCGGAAATGTTAAAACTCGAGGGGCAGCAGGTAAACAAATTTGCTGTCTACCACCCCAACGCCTGTGAGGAAATGTGCGCCCCTTTATTCACTCCCACCTGGAAAGACAAAACAGTTATGGCTGCCGCCGGCAAGGAATGGATGGACTGTACTGCCCCAGGTTCCGGCAAAGGTCCTTCCGTCGCTTTCCTGCAGGAATATCTGGGAATTTCACCTGACGAAACCTGTACTTTCGGAGACAACCTCAACGATATTGAAATGCTTCAGAATGCCGGTCTCAGCTACGCAGTCTCCAACTCCCGCCCCGAAGTCCGGGCTGCCGCCAAAAATACCTGCCCGCCCTACTGGGAAAACGGAGTTCTGCAAATTCTGAAGTCTTTCTTATAAAAGATACGAATTACTCCAGTTCATACCAATACACAGCGCAGAAACATATTTCATTTCGTGTGCATTTGCAGGAGTCTTAGAACTTCTTAGCTGATAAAAATATGCGTTATAAGAAAAATGACCCACTGTCTGAGCCGCAGCATGCGGCGAGTTTGGGTCATTTTTCTTATGTTTTTAGCATATTTTTAGCAGCTTAGAAGTTCTTAGGCTCCGAAACCGCACACGAAATGAAATATGTTTCTGCGCGTCCCCTTTTCAATATTTAAGCTTCCATTACCGCATCCTTCATAGCTTTCACATACTCTTTCACATACGGTACACAGTCCGCGCCATGTTCTGCACACAACTTCACAATTGCAGATCCCACAATAGCCCCGTCCGACTGTGCTGCCATCTTCTTCGCCTGTTCCGGCGTAGAAATTCCAAATCCAACTGCACAAGGAATATCTTTCGCCTGTTTTACCAGCTTCACCATTGCCCCGATATCTGTAGTAATATTAGTTCTTGTTCCTGTAACACCAAGAGAAGAAACACAATACACAAACCCTTCCGCATCCTTCGCAATCTGTGCGACCCTCTCATGAGAAGTCGGCGCGATCAGAGAGATCAGATCAATACCGTGTTTCTTGCAAACACTGTCAAATTCCTCTTTTTCCTCATACGGCACATCCGGCAGAATCAGACCGTCCATTCCGATCTCTGCGGCAGTTTTAATAAACCGCTCCGTTCCGTAAGAAAATACCACGTTTGCATAAGTCATAAACACCATAGGAACAGAACTGTTCTTTCTGATCTTTACCACCATGTCAAATACCTTATCTGTAGTCACACCACCGGAAAGTGCTCTCACATTTGCTCTCTGGATCACCGGTCCCTCTGCTGTAGGATCAGAAAACGGAATCCCAAGCTCGATCAGGTTTGCACCAGCTTCCTCCATTGCATAGACAAGCTGCTCTGTCACTTCCAGAGACGGATCTCCACAGGTAATAAACGGGATAAATGCCTTTCCTTTTTCAAATGCTTCTGTAATTCTCTTATTCATGAATATCCTCCCCTCTGTAACGCGCGATTGCTGCGCAGTCCTTATCTCCACGTCCGGAAATTGTAATGACCACGATCTGGTCTTTTCTCATCTGCGGAACAATTTTCTTTGCGTAAGCTACTGCATGAGCACTCTCAATAGCAGGAATGATTCCCTCTGTTCTGGAGAGATATTCAAATGCCTCTACTGCTTCTTCGTCTGTGACAGGTACATATTCTGCACGTCCTGTATCATAGAGATGCGCATGTTCCGGTCCGATTCCCGGATAATCCAGACCTGCGGAAATGGAATATACAGGTGCGATCTGACCATATTCATCCTGGCAGAAATAAGATTTCATTCCATGGAAGATTCCCAGTTTGCCGGTTGCAATGGTAGCTGCTGTCTCTGCCGTATTTACGCCACGTCCTGCTGCCTCACATCCGATCAGACGGACATCTTTGTCATTGATAAAATTGTAGAATGTTCCGATCGCATTGGATCCGCCACCTACACATGCAAGAACTGCATCCGGAAGTCTGCCCTCTTTTTCAAGGATCTGCTCTTTGATCTCTTTGGAGATCACTGCCTGGAAATCACGGACAATTGTGGGGAATGGGTGAGGACCCATTACAGAACCAAGTACATAATGTGTATCGGAAATACGGTTTGTCCACTCTCTCATTGTCTCGGAAACAGCATCCTTCAGTGTTGCAGTACCGGAAGTAACTGCATTGACCTTTGCACCCAGAAGACGCATTCTGTATACATTTAATGCCTGACGTTCTGTGTCTTCTTTTCCCATGAAGATTTCACATTCCATACCCATAAGAGCTGCTGCTGTTGCTGTTGCCACACCATGCTGACCTGCGCCTGTTTCTGCAATGACACGGGTCTTGCCCATTTTTTTTGCAAGAAGTACCTGACCAAGTACATTGTTGATTTTGTGAGCACCTGTATGGTTTAAGTCTTCTCTCTTTAAGTATACTTTTGCTCCACCCAGATCTTCTGTCATGTGGGATGCAAAGTAGAGACGAGATGGTCTTCCTGCATATTCGTTCAGAAGCTCTGTAAGCTCTGCGTTAAACTCCGGATCATCTTTATAATGGTTGTAGGCTTCCTCCAATTCGATGACAGCATTCATCAGTGTTTCCGGAATGTACTGTCCTCCATGGATGCCGAATCTTCCTTTTGACATCTGTATATGTCCTCCTTTTATGTATGTAATCCCTGGCCTGTCAGATGGTCGGTCAGAGTATTCTATGTTCTTTCTGAATTAGTCAAGCGGATATTCGCAATCCGCTTCGCTACGCGGCTCTACACCGAATAACTGCTCCGCAGTTTATCAGAAGGAGCTTGCACTCCTCCTGATACAAGCAAGTCCCCACCCACTGCTTATTGCTTTTCGCAATTGAAGCAGGTGACTTACTTGATTCGGTTATCTTATTTTATATGCACCAGTTGAACTGCCTTCAAAATCTTATCTCTGTCTTTCATTCCATCCGTCTCCACACTGCTGCTCAGATCTACTGCATAAGGATGAATAGTCCGGACGGCTGTTTCCAGATTATCTGCACCCAGTCCTCCTGCCAGGAAAAACGGTCTGTCTATCTCCGGGATCAGTGACCAGTCAAAGGTCTGTCCGGTTCCACCGCCACCCTGATCAAGCAGTATATAATCTGCCGGACTTTTCAGGGCATTTTCAATATCCTGAGCTGTTTTTACGGAAAAGGCCTTTATAACCTGATGACCTGTATTCTTTTGGATTCTCCGTATATATGCCTCATCTTCCTGTCCATGAAGCTGTGCAATATGGATAGTTCCGTCAAGAAGCAGTTCCTCCACACGCTCAGGTGCTGCATTTACAAAAACACCTACAGGGATAATGTCCGGATTAAGTTTTGCAGTAAGTTCTCTCACCAATGCACCTGTAACATTTCTGCTGCTCTTCGGAAATTCTATGATAAATCCGCAGTAGTCAGGTTTTGCTTCATTTACATAGGTAATGTCTTCCGGGCGTTTCAGACCACAGATTTTGATTTTGGTTCTTTGCTGTTGTTCTCTGGTCATATTCTATCCTCTCAGATAATATTCGATCTTTCAGCGTAACGGGCTGCCATTCAGGCTTTCCAGTGCTGCTTTCTTGTCCGGACTTCGCATCAGTGTTTCACCGATCAGTACCCCATCCACTTTATTCTCATAAAGAAGCCGGATATCCTCCGGGGTGCGGATTCCGCTCTCGGAAACAAAAACCACATTGTCCGGTGCCATTTTTCTCAGGCGAATGCTGTTGTTCATATCTACCTGAAAGGTTCTCAGATCCCGGTTATTGACTCCCACGATCTCTGCCCCGAGATTTAAGGCCCTGTCCACTTCGTACTCATCGTGTGCTTCTACCAGTGCATCCAGTCCCAGCTCTTTTGCAAGCTGTCTGTATGCTCTTAATTCTCCGTCATCCAGAATGGCGCAGATAAACAATACCGCGGAAGCACCAAGGGATTTCGCCTGATAGATCATATATTCATCTACTGTAAAATCCTTGCGGAGTACAGGTATCTGTACAGCGGCTGCGATTTCTCTCAGATACTGGTCTGCTCCCTTGAAATAAAAAGGTTCTGTGAGACAGGAGATTGCACTTGCACCTGCCTGTTCATATTCCTTTGCAATTGCCAGATATGGAAAATCCGGTGCAATCAGTCCCTTTGAGGGGGAGGCTTTCTTTACCTCGCAGATATAGGACATACCGTCTTTTTGTAATGCCTGGAGAAATGTGATTTTCTGCCTTGCATTTTTATTTACTTCCTGAATCCGGTTCTCCAGCTCCGAAACAAAAATACAGGACTTTTCTTTTGCAATTCTTTCTCTTGTTCTGGCTGCTATTTCTTCTAATATATTCTTCATAATCTCTATGATTTTTCTGTAACTGTTCTGTATATCCACAGTCAGCAGATTACCGGACAGTTACAGATTTCCTTTACATTAGTAATTTGGGGTTGCTTTTTATTTATTTGTCTCTTCTACAAATTCTCCCAGTTTTTTCAGTGCTGCACCGCTGTCGATGAGGGATTCTGCCAGCTTCACTCCTTCTTCTATGGAAGCGGCTTTTCCTGCGATATAGAGTGCTGCACCTGCATTTAAACATACCGCCTGACGCTTCGGACCTTTTTCCTCACCTTTCAGGATTGCTTTTGTGATCTCTGCGTTTTCTGCAGGTGTACCACCTGTCAGGGCACCCTTCTCACATCTCTCATATCCAAACTGTTCCGGTGTGATCTCATAGGAAGTAAATTTGCCATCCCTGATCTCACATACAGAAGTAGGTGCGCACATGGAAATCTCATCCAGACTGTCCTGTCCATAGACAACCATTCCTCTGTTAACACCCAGATTTGCCATAACCTGTGCCAGTGGCTCCACCAGTGACTGATCGTAAACTCCCATCAGTTCCATGTTTGCACCTGCCGGATTACTTAACGGTCCAAGAATGTTAAATACAGTACGGATTCCTAGCTCTTTACGGATCGGTGCCACATATTTCATTGCAATGTGATAATTCTGCGCAAACAGGAAGCAGATGTTGATCTTTTTCAGGATCTCTGCACTGCGTTCCGGCGTCAGTGTAATCTTCACTCCCAGTGCTTCCAGAACATCTGCTGCACCGGATTTGGAGGATGCTGCCCTGTTTCCATGTTTTGCAACCGGAACACCGCCTGCTGCGATCACCAGAGAAGAAGTAGTGGAAATATTGAAGGAATTAGAACCGTCTCCGCCGGTACCCACGATTTCAAGCACATCCAGGTTGTGGAGAAGTTTGATACAGTGAGCTCTCATTCCTGCTGCGGAAGCTGTGATCTCATCAATTGTCTCTCCTTTTAAAGCTAATGCAGTAAGATAAGCAGACATCTGTACAGGTGTTGCCTGACCGCTCATAATCTCGTCCATTACAGCTTCTGCTTCCGCATAAGCTAAATCCTGTTTCTTTGATAATTTAATAATGGCTTCCTTAATCATTTCTCACTACCTCCATAAAGTTCTCTATCATCACTCTGCCGTCCGGTGTCATTACCGATTCAGGATGAAACTGTACTCCGAACACAGGATATTTTGTATGTTCCACTGCCATGACCTCTCCGTCCTCTGACTCTGCTGTCACCTTAAGTTCTGCAGGCAGGGTATCCTTTAACGCTGCCAGGGAATGATATCTGGCTGCTGCAAAGGTATCCGGCAGGTCCTTGAAAAGCCGGCTTTCTCCTGTTTTATACATCAGTTTTTTCTTTCCATGCATCAGTTCCTTTGCATAGGAAACGGTTCCTCCAAAAGCTTCGCAGATGGACTGATGTCCCAGGCACACACCCAGAATGGGGATTTTTCCTGCAAATTCTTTAATCGCCGGAATACAGATACCTGCATCCTCCGGCCTTCCCGGACCAGGGGATAAAATGATGGCTTCCGGTTTCATCTCTGCGATTTCTTCCAGTGTACACTCATCGTTTCTCACTACTTTGATATCCGGTTCCACTGCGCCGATGAGCTGATATAAGTTGTAGGAAAAGCTGTCATAATTATCGATCAGTAATATCATTCTAATCCCTCCTGTGCCTGTTCAATTGCCTGTACCACTGCTCTTGCCTTGTTGCAGCATTCCTGAAATTCCTTTTCCGGTACACTGTCTGCCACGATTCCGGCACCTGAACGGATACAGATTTCTCCGTTTTTCTTATAAACCAGGCGGATGGCAATACAGGTATCCAGATTTCCTGCAAAATCCAGATATCCGATGGCGCCTCCGTAAATGCCTCGTTTGCTCTGTTCCAGTTCCTCGATGATCTGGCAGGCTCTGAATTTGGGTGCTCCGGAAAGGGTTCCTGCCGGAAGGATTGCGTCTACTGCATCCACAGCGTCTTTATCATCCCGGATGATTCCTGTTACTGTGGAGCCCAAATGCATTACATGGGAAAAACGTTCTACGCAGAGATACTTTTCTACTTTTACAGTTCCGATCTTGCTGATCTTTCCAATATCGTTTCTTCCCAGGTCTACCAGCATATTGTGTTCTGCCAGCTCTTTCTCATCTTTCAGAAGTCCCTCTTCAAGTTCTTTATCCTCTTCTCTTGTCTTTCCTCTTGGTCTGGTTCCTGCCAGAGGGAAGGTACTTAAGGTGCCATTTTCCAGCTTCGCAAGGGTTTCCGGGGAAGCACCTGCCAGTTCAATGTCATCACTGGAGAAATAAAACATATAAGGAGAAGGATTAGATGCCCGAAGAACCCGGTAAGTATCAAACAGGCTTCCTGTTGCTTTCGCACGCATGGGATTGGAAAGTACTACCTGGAAAATATCACCTTCTCTGATGTAATGTTTGGCTTTCTCCACCATCTCTGCATATTTTTCTTTCGGAAATTTCGGCTGTATTTCTGACTGAAGTCTCAGCGGTTCAAATTCCATATGCTCCCCGTTTCGGATCAGCTGCGCCATTTCCTCCAATTTCTTTACTGCTTTCTCGTAGGAGGCTTCCAGATCATCTGTCATCACACCTGTGATCAGAAGTACTTTCTGTCTGAAATGGTCAAATACGATCACCTGATCAAAAAGCATTAAATCCATGTCCCTGAAATCTTGCTGTTCCCTGTCCTCCAGTTTCAGCTTTGGTTCACTGTATTTGATATAATCGTAGGAGAAATATCCTACCAGACCGCCTGTAAAAGGAGGCATCTTTTCCATTACCGGAGTTTTATATTTCCGGATGATTTCTCTGAGAGTATCACCGGGATGTGTGACCCGCCTTACGGTTTCCTCTGTTTTTCCCTCAGCATCGGTTGTCCGGATCTTCAATGTTCCGTCTGTACAGGTAATCTCCATGGATGGTTCATACCCCAGGAAAGAATACCTTCCCCACACTTCTGTCTGGCTGGCACTTTCCAGCAGATAACAATGGCGGCTGGCCTTTCGCAAAATGCGCATCACCTCTACCGGTGTATATCTGTCTGCATAAAGTTCTCTGCACAGAGGAATACGACGATATTCTTTTTTCTGTGCAAGCTGCCTGATAGTTTCTAATGTTGGATACATGGAAACACCTCCTGTGATTAATTCAGTTTCTGTCAGGAACATAAAAAAGCCCGCCCTTGACAGAATTATCGTTTCTGTCAAGGACGAGCGTATATACTTCACCCGCGGTGCCACCTTGATTTACGGTTTGAACCGTACTCTTTGCGAAATACCTTCATATTCCCGGCAACTGACGTATGCCTCACGTCACAGGATACTCAGCTCACTCTGTAATCTTCAACCTTTCACTGTGCCCTCAGCGGCCCATTTGGCAGACTGCATTTCCACCCGGCTCTCACCTTCCCGGATTCTCTGTGCGCGCATGACTGCTTTGACTTCCGCTTCATCGGTTTAATCTGTTAAATTTACACTTAATTTACCACCGGAAGCTATATTTGTCAACCCTGAATTTCATTCAATAACATATTTTTATCATTATCAGTTACTGTTCACTGGTAATATCCCGCGAGGTGTTTTTTGTGAACGAAGGTCACAGAAAACCCGAGACATACCGCGCGAATTTATGCGATTAGCATAAATTAAGTTTGCAAAGCAAACGATACTCCTTGGGCTTTGCACAAAGAGGTTCATATTTCCTGCATTGCGAAGCGTGTTGCTGTGAACAGAGTGAACAGTAACCATTATCAGGAAATTCATTACAGATATCTGCAGTCTGCTTTCACCACATATCTGCACCAGATAATCATTTACTATAATCTGAATAAAAGCGCAAAACCAGATATTCCCAGTTTCGCGCTTTTTATTGTTTTACTTATTCACTTTCGAACAATCCCAGTGTGCCAACAAGTTGATTCTGCCGCTATTTCTTCTGTGTCTCTTTTTTCTTCATGTCAAGAATCTCTTCTGCGATCTCAACTTCGGATTTCTCATCCGGCGGAAGCACGATATTCAGAATAATAGCAAACAGTGCTGCAGGTACAATTCCTGAACCACCAAAGATCAGTGTGATCGCCTGCGGCATATGTGCAAGGACTGCTGAGTTTGCCCCAAGTCCATAGCCAAGACCAAGTGCAACGGAGACAATTGTTACGTTTCTCGGAGTTACCGGCCATTTTGTGATAAGCTGGATACCGCTGACAACAATAGATGAGAACATCATAACTGCCGCACCGCCCAGTACACTCTGAGGCATGATGGAGATCAGTGCTGCAAGCTTAGGAAACAAACCACATGCGATAAGGAAAATACCGCCTGTTGCAATTGAGAAACGATTTACAACCTTATTCATTGCAACCAGACCTACGTTCTGGCTAAAAGAAGTATTCGGAAGTACGCCAAATACTGCTGCCAGTGAAGATCCAAGGCCATCACACATAACGCCGCCGGAAAGCTCTTTGTCTGTAGCTTCTCTTCCAAGACCGCCCTCTGTGATACCGGAAATATCACCGACAGTTTCTACAGCTGTTACAATAAACATGATGCAGATCGGAACGATTGCCCTTGCATCAAATACCCATTTGACAGGCATGATCTTCGGCACTGCAAACCAGGATGCGCTTGCTACTTTATCCCAGTTAAGAACCCAGGATTTGGTAGCTTCTACTGTTGCACCTGCATCATCCACATAGGTAAATGTTGTAGGAAGAACTGCCGCCATAATACTTACCAGCACATATCCAACGATAATGCCGATCAGAATTGATGCAAAGCTTGTAAATCCTTTCGTCCCATGTTTTAATACGACAATTACGACCAGAACTACAAAACCTACAAACAGATTCTCCAGAGAACCGTAGTCCTTAGCGGAACTTCCTCCTCCAAAAGAACTGATGCCAACAGCAATCAGTGAAAGACCGATTGATAATACAACGGTTCCTGTTACAACTGACGGAAAAAATTTTCTCAGTGGTTTCAGGAAGCTTCCCAGTACAGTTTCAAAAAGACCGCCGATAAAGGATGCCGCCATGATCGCACCATACGCAACCACTCCATTACCCATGACTCCTGCAACACTCTGGCATACGCCAATGAAACCGGAACTGGTTCCCATAACGATGGGGAGTTTACCACCCACAGGTCCTATGGTAAATACCTGAACCAAAGTTACAATACCTGCGATCAGCATGGCATTCTGCAGAAGTGCTACCTGCAGTTCTCCGCCGGCTTCGATTCCACAGGCTGCTGTGATGATCAGAAGCGGTGTAAGGTTACCTACGAACATAGCCAGCACATGCTGCAAACCAAGAGGAATCGCCAGCTTCAGTGGCGGCCTTCCATCAAGGTCGTAGGGTGTTACTGTGTTTTTCTCTTGTTTCTCCATTCCTTTCCCTCTCTTTCGTGAATGTTGATGTGATTCGGCAAAAGGTTTTACAATAGCGATTTTTCCTATAATCAAAAACAAGGCAGTTATCCTTTTTTGAATAACCACCCTGTTATCATTTCATACTACTGTCATTACAATGAACTTTTGCTTTCACCTTTTTGCATTATAAAGGATTTTGGGGATTATGGCAATAGTAAAAAGAAATTTTGTATATTTTTGTATGAATATGCCGGCAACATAAAAAAGCCTGTAAACCTTTCACTCGATTTACAGACTCATCTTTCGTGTAGTAGCGAGAGGGGGATTCGAACCCTCGACACCACGGGTATGAACCGTGTGCTCT
>NZ_JAJDMI010000266.1:0-217 GCF_020593505.1 Blautia sp. DFI.3.45 | reverse complement strand
CGATGGTACTGCACTGGAGACGGTGTGGGAGAGCAGGTGGGCGCCAGATCAAAAAGAAAACAACAGGCTGGAAGCCTGATGAAGATAAAACAGGCATTGGAAAGTGAGTCCTGTCGGAAACAGGATGGAGCCAGATACGAATCGTAAAGTCCGGTGCTAACCCGTATCAGCCGGGAAGAGCTGTTAAGATATGCTGGTTTTACCAGTGATTAGAGAT
>NZ_JAJDMI010000265.1:0-218 GCF_020593505.1 Blautia sp. DFI.3.45 | reverse complement strand
GTACAGACTGCATCGGTATTGATCCCCAGGTCCACGCTGCAGATGACCTGTTCTTTCACAGATGTTTTGGTAAGTGTTACTTCTTCTGTATAGGTAAAACGCAGGAAATATTTATGGTGTCTTTTCTCCAGTGTCGGGGCAGATGCTTTTTTTCCTGACCAGTATTTTCTCAGATATTCCATATCCGTATGCTCCAGACGTACACAGAACCATTTCCA
>NZ_JAJDMI010000264.1:0-219 GCF_020593505.1 Blautia sp. DFI.3.45 | reverse complement strand
AAAGAGGCCGGATTGTAATAATTGTACACTCCGGAGTCAATTCTCTTTCCTTATTTACCGCGCTTTTCCGCACCTTTTCGCAGGGAAAATGTACGACCTCACACCAGTGGAAACCAGCATGGCGCGCCGGGTGGAGGATTATACGGGCTGATGGGTAAAGCGCAAGGATCGTCCTGGATCTTTATTAGATCGATTAAGCCAATTTTTGTCTATGGTCAT
>NZ_JAJDMI010000036.1:0-38924 GCF_020593505.1 Blautia sp. DFI.3.45 | reverse complement strand
TTGGCATATTCATGCCAAAACACCTCGCGGGATAGTGGTGTGTGAACAGTAACAAATATTCGTTACTATTCACCGAATATGGAGGTATCTGTATGAAACCACTGCTGGATATTACAGATGTCAGTCTCTCCTACCACAGTTTATCAGGGGAAACCCCTGCCCTTTCTCATATATCCTTTCAACTGATGCCAGGTGAATTTCTCGCCATCGTCGGGCCGTCAGGCTGTGGAAAGTCCACGCTGCTGAATCTGATCTGTGGTCTGCTCCGGCCAGAACAGGGACAGATTCTTCTGGACGGCACGCCGGTAACTTCCGGTGACTGCCGTATCGGATATATGCTGCAAAAGGATCATCTGCTGGAGTGGCGGACAATTTATAAAAATGTTCTTCTCGGACTGGAAATCCGCAGGGAACTCACTGCCGAAAAACTTGCTTATGTAAATCAGCTTCTCTCAGATTACGGTTTGGACAAATTCCGCTCTGCACATCCGTCCGAATTGTCCGGAGGAATGCGCCAGAGAGCTGCACTGATCCGTACTCTGGCATTAAAACCGGAACTTCTTCTGCTGGATGAGCCGTTCTCTGCACTCGACTCTCAAACCAGACTCAGCGTAAGTGATGATATCGGCAAAATCCTGCGTCAGGAAAAAAAGACTGCAATTCTTGTCACCCATGATATTTCAGAAGCGATCAGCATGGCAGACCGGGTTATCATTCTTTCTCCAAGGCCTGCCATCATTCGTAAGATTGTGCCAGTTTGTTTTGATCTGGAGAACCGTACTCCTATGGCTTCCAGAAATGCGCCTGAATTTAAATCTTATTTCAATCTTATCTGGAAGGAGCTGAATCATGATGTCTGAAATCTCATATCATCAGCAACAGTATATCCGACATCAGAAAAGAGAAAAGAAACTTGTTCTTTTTTTGCGGATATTTATTCTTCTTTTCTTTCTGGTGTTGTGGGAAATCTCCGCCAGGACCGGACTGATCGATTCTTTTATCTTCAGCAGTCCGGTAATGATCTGGCACAGCTTCTGCAGTATGTGCAGAGACGGCTCTATTTTTCCCCATCTCTCTGTTACAATTACGGAAACACTGGTCAGTTTTCTGTTCGTTGTTGTTCTGGGTGCAGGGATGGCAGTTCTGCTGTGGACCTGTCCCAGACTTGCGAAGATCACAGAGCCTTATCTCGTAGTATTGAACAGCCTTCCGAAATCTGCTCTGGCACCTTTGCTTATTGTATGGCTTGGTGCCAACGAACGGACGATTATTGTCTGCGGTATGTCGGTTGCTATCTTTGGTTCGATTTTGAATCTGTATACAGGTTTTGGCGAAGCTGACCCGGAAAAACTGAAGCTGATTGAGACGCTGGGCGGTGGGAAGAAAGAAAAGCTTATGAAGATTATTCTTCCGTCTTCTGTGCCGTTACTGCTCAGTGTTATGAAAGTTAATATTGGTCTGTGTCTGGTTGGTGTTATCATAGGCGAATTTATCGGTGCCAGAAAAGGGCTTGGCTACCTGATCATCTATTCCAGCCAGACCTTTAAGCTTACCTGGGTACTGATGTCCATTATCATTCTGTGCATCATCGCTATTATCCTGTACGGACTCCTCGGACTGATTGAAAAACGCGCCCGCAGATAGTTGTTAATTTTTAACCGCTATTTTTTATAACGAAACGGTTTCGGAAACAGATTCAATATCTGAAAAAATTTTGCTGCAAAAAGAAGCCCGGAAGATCATCGAGTTCCACTTAACTGGACACTCCTGAACTTCCGGGGCTTCTCTTGTCTCTGACTGTCTGTCAGTTATTCTGTTTTTAAACCAGTGCCTCTGTCCGGTTACTATCATGTTCCGACCAAAGCGCCTGATAATGTGTATATCATGAATTATTCTTCTCCAAGGCTCTCCACTGCCTCTGTGAAATCCTTTATCAAATCTTTTATATCTTCGATACCCACACTGATACGGATTGTGTCGTCGTACACTCCAGCCTCTTCCATTGCCTCCGGCGTACTGTGGATATAAATTGTAGACGCCGGATGAATCACCAGAGTTCTCACATCACCGATATTGGTTGCAATCTTTACATATTTCAGATGATTGATCAGCTTATACGCCCGTTCTTTGGAACCTGCACGGATAGTCAGAATCGCTCCACCCTTTCCACTAAGCTGTTTTTCTGCCAGTTCATGATATGGACTGGACTCCAGCAGCGGATAGTTGACAGATACACCTTCCAGCTTCTCCAGTGCCTGGGCAAGCCGGAAAGCGTTATTACAGACCCGCTCCATACGAAGACCAAGTGTCTCCATTCCGATAATATTCAGATAAGCGTTCATCGGAGCCAGACAGCCGCCCATATTTCGCCAGATTCCGTTCCTCAGTTTCACAAGATAAGCAAACTTTCCGTATTTCTTATATTCCTTCATTCCAGGATAACGTTCCGGACTCCAGGAAAAGTTTCCGCTGTCAATGATAATTCCACTGATGGCATCTCCACTTCCATTTATATATTTAGAAGTAGAATGCACCACTACATCCGCACCGTACTGAATCGGATTAAGCAGATAAGGAGTCGAAGTTGTGCTGTCTACGATCAGCGGCACTCCTTTTCCATGAAGAAAATCTGCTGTTTCCCGGACATCCATTACATTCAGTGCGGGATTTCCTACTATTTCGCCAAACACTGCTCTGGTCTTATCTGTAAGAAACGGCTCGATCAGCGCCTTCTCTACCCTCGGTATAAAATGTACTTTGATTCCGAATGCCTCCAGATCATGAAGCAGATCCAGTGTACCTCCGAACAATGCACTTCCTGCGATTACCTCATCCCCTGCCTGCAGGATATTAAGTAATGATAATGTAACCGCTGACATTCCGGAGGAACAGGCTACACCTCCAATCCCGCCTTCTAATTCATTTACTCTTCGCTCAAACGCATCTACTGTCGGATTCGCAATCCTGGTATATGCAAATCCCGGTGCCCGATTCTGGAATACTTTTTCCAGCTGTTCTGAAGATTCATATGCAAAAGCATTTGCCAGGCTGACAGGCGGCACTGTTGAACCATTCGCATAATTGTCTACTGCTTTTCCGTGTAATAATTTAGTCTGAAATTCCATGAGCATATTCCCCTTGTAAAATATAATAATCTCCGGACTAACGGTATGTTTTCTGTGATATATCGTTTCCCTGTTTTTAGCAATTCCATAGTGTTTCGATATGAATAGTAGTATATATTTTTCACATAAATCTGTCAATAAATTTTCTTATATCAATTATTTATATACACGTATAGTTTTTTTCTATATTTTGTTATTTTTCTATAGAAATAATTTAGTCTAAAATCAACATCTTTTTCCATATTGTCGAAAAAACATAGCTTTTTCTATCTTTATCTGGTAAAATTGATATATAGCAATCCTCTAAAATAATGCATCTTAATATAGAGCGTATTTGAAAAATCATTTACAAGGACTGCTATAGATTATTATTTCAGTCAAACGACATATCTGAAAATGAATGTCCTGAAATGTAATTCCACTACATAAGATTCATAACAGAACGGAAGGAGGCCCTTTATGAAAACAAGGAAAAAATGGTTAAGAAAAACAACCGCGATCTGTACTGCAGCACTTCTTGGTACTGCTGCAATTCCATCTACAGCATTTGCAGCAGACAGTTACGCTTCCATTGAAAAAGATGCATGGGCAAAAAAGGTCACAGAAATGGCATCTTCTTACGCTACATCTATAGAAGAAAGCCAGTCTCTGATGTCAGGAATGCAGAGTGACATGATTCTGAAATTTGAAGATTCCGGACGTTCACTACTGGGGTTTGTCGCACCATTTGATGTCTCCTGGCTGGACAATGTCACACTTTCCAATGATATCTCTTTTACAGAAGGAAAAGAAGGTATTCTGATGAAGGTCCTTCTTAATGATAATAAAATCTGTACTCTGGAATATTATCTTGATCCGGACAGCCAGGATATTTATATGCGCATCCCTGAACTCTCTGATAAATATTTCAAGACCAATCTGGAAGAAGCCGCAGATCAACAGGCTGCCAATATTGAAAATGATCTTGAAGAATTAACCCCTGATGATTCAGATGCAGATATTCCGACAGACAATTTCGCTTCCGCTTATTCTGACAGTCTCAGTCTGACTGTTTCCATGATGTCTGATCTGTCAGCAGCAGCTCCAGAAGCTTCTGTAGTAGAAACACTTCTGGATAAATACGGATCTATGCTTTTTGACAATGTAACAGAAGGCGAAAGCAGTCAGGAAACTCTGACAGCAGGTGATATCAGTCAGGACTGTACAGTATATGAAGGCCAGATTTCAGCCGAAGACGCTGTAAAAACTGCAACTGCAATCCTGGAAGAAGCAAAATCAGACAGTGATATTGAGAACATCCTCGATACCTGGACAGAGAAACTCTCAAGTAATGAGGACCTGCATGAAAGCTTTACCAAAGCTGTAGAAGACGGTCTTGATTTTCTGAAAGATGCAGATACCGGTGATTCCGATGATTCTCATCTCAACACCAGAATCTGGGTTGATGAGACCGGCAGAATTGCAGGACGTAAAATTGAGTTTCAGGAAGGTGATAAAATAACTCCTGTTCTGAACTGGCAGATGACCAGGGACGGCTCAGACTTTGGCTATCTTCTCTCCATTGAAACAGATGATTCCGGCACACTCTCCCTGTCCGGATCCGGTCAGATTGATGGCGGTAAATTAAACGGAACCTATAAAATTTCTCAGGATGATACAGCCGCAGCTGTTATCGAAGTAAAGGACTACGACACCGAATCTGCAAAAGAAGGTTACTTAAACGGTAACTATACTATCACCTTCCCTGCTGATTCTTCAGAAGATACAGATTCTTCTCTTTCCATGCTCGAGAACTTTGCACTTGTATTAGATTTAAATTCAGCAAAAGATTCTGGTTCTGTTGCACTGTCCGTTGAAAGTGCAGGAAGCACTCTCGGAAGCTTCACTGTTACTTCCGGTGCAGGCGAATCTGTTGAAATTCCGGACCTTACGGCTCTGGGAGATGTTTATGACGTAACCAATGAAGATGATATGAGTGCCTACGCAGCTACACTCGACCTCACTACACTTATGGATAATCTGTCCAATGCAGGCGTTCCGGACGAAGTCATCACTTATGTTCTCAGCGGCGGAAGCAATTCCGATGCCGAAGATGTTACTGATGAAAATGCCTCAGAAGCAGAGTCTGATGCTGCGTCTGCTGAAGCAGGCGCAGCCTGACTTAGCAGCTTTATCACTATCGTCTACTGCAGCAGACGGTTCCAGTAATACTTTATCCCGATACCTACTACTACTGCTGTTATAAATTCACAGATCCAGAACGCATTCCACACAGCATCTGCCCCGGCAAAATAGCACAGCAGATAAGCTGCCGGAATGATCACTATAATATATCTTAATAACGAAATCACCAGGGACTGAGCACCTTTGCTCAGTCCTTCTAATGCACCGGAAGCTGTAACAGAGATGGCAGATGGGATAAACCCGATACTGATAATCTGTAATGCTGCAGTGCCAAGTCTTACAGTTTCCGGGTTCTCAGTAAACATTCCCATCAATGTCTCTGATGCTGTAAAGCAGATGATCGTTCCTGCCAGCATGATCATACCATTCAGAAGCACAGAAATCCCAAAAAGTTTCTTTACCCTCTTTATTTCTCCTGCTCCGTAATTATATCCTATCAACGGGCGCATTCCCTGGACAATGCCGCTTGCAGGCAGATATAAAAAAGTCTGAAGCTTATAATAGATTCCCAGAACCACTACATAGCTTCCGGAAAAAGCCGATAATATCTGATTCAGGAAAGAGATCAGAACTGACGGCAGGGCAATATTCAGGATTGCGGGAATCCCTACCATATACAGCTTCCCGTCCAGGTTCCTGTTAAGTTCCAGATATTTCCTGCTGATCTCCACCGGAATACTACACTTCTTATATGCGATCAGATATACAATAACTGTAAATACCTGGCCAAGACCAGTTGCCAGTGCTGCACCTCTGATCCCCATTTCCGGAAAAATCCCCACTCCGAAAATCAGCAGCGGATCCAGGATAATATTGGAAATACAACCGATCATCAGGCTGATCATTGTCAGTTTCATTCTGCCCACAGCCTGAAAAATCTTTTCGAAGGACAGGCTGATCATGATCACTGTGGAAAATGCAAATGCAATAGTTGAATACTGCACACCAGATGAGATCACTTCCTGCGCTTTTGTAAACATACTGAGAAATACAGGCATAAACGGAATACAGATTACTGTAAAAATAATTCCATGGATAATATTAAAGAGCATACCATGGGTAGCTGCTATATTCGCATTTTTAATATTTTTTGCTCCCAGCTGAAAAGAAATCTGTGCATTGATTCCCACACCGAAACCAATGGCAACTGCATTAATAAAGTTCTGTACAGGAAATACCAGAGACAGAGCTGTCATCGCCTGCTCACTGATCTTTGCCACAAAAAAGCTGTCTACGATGTTGTACAGTGAATTCACCAGCATAGACAGTACCATAGGCATTGCCATAGATGCCAGAAGCGGCAGAATCGGTTTTTTCTTCATAAAAGTATTGTTCATTCTTTTTTCCTTTCTCTGTTTCATTGCAACAAAAAACGCCACACAATTATCTCTACATTGCTGTATGATAATCGTGCGGCGAAAAGAGTTCATGTTTGTCACAAGACTGAAAAATCCACACCAGTTTTGGTGTGATTAACATATCATAATTTATTTCCTGCTGTCAAGACTTTTTATCCATTTTACTGCGTTTTCCTGATTCGGTGCTGAATACGGCACTGCAATGCATACAGGATCGTAGATTACACCTAATTCCTGTTCAAGCTCACTGTCAGTAATGGAAATGTGCGTAGTATCTGTCTGCATTCCAAACTTCTCAAAAGCTTCCTCACCCATCAATTCCTTCAAATCTGCAAATGGCTCATTCTTCTTCAAAGTCTGATAAAGCTTCTCCGGCATAACCATAATATCAATGGAACCTGCCTGGATCTGTGCCACATAAGCCATCTGTGCATTATAATCAAATTCTGCCATTTCAGAGTCCGTAGTAAGATTCACGCCTATCTCTACTTTACTATAGGGATCATCTTTGTACCCAAGTGTTTCTTTGATTTTCTGCTCAGGAGTTTCCGTATCATTTGCCATTGAATTTACCACTGTCATGGACAGAACTGTTTTTATTTTGGACTGTTCATAGTAATCCTTTATTCCGAATATAAGAGCAATCACTGCGATCACTCCGAAAATAGCCGGTTTATAATACATCCAGATATATTCCAGCTTTTTCTTTGGCCCCATTCCCTTTAATTTTTCTTTCTCAATCAGACGTCTTTCCTTCTTTGACAAATCCGATTCATTCTTAATCTCCGGATTCAGCACGCTTTCATCGTGCTCTTCTTCCTGTTCTGCTCTGTTCTTACTCTGGTTCTTGTCCTGATTTTTATCTGCCATTCTCTCTCCTTTGTATTTTCTGCATAATGGTTTTCGGTAACTGTTCAGCAGTCCGCCATTCTGCGAAACACCGGACGGTTACGTTCATAAGATTTACTGATTACTATATCACATTTTCCATTATGTGAACAGTTATAATTCCCGCGGTTCCTGAAGATAACGTTACTATGTTACTGTTCATTCCATTCTCAGTAACGCAGCCAAAATTCATTCCGGATTTTCATACCCTGACTATACATGATCATTCTGCAAAATATTTTGCCTTGCATACGCAGAGACCGCAGATATGCCAGAAACTGTCACCACTGTCAGCATATATACCAAAACCGGACGCAGCCAAAAATAAATCTGACAGTTGCTGACTCCCAGACCTTCTGAACATTTTTTCAGAAGGTCTGACATCGCCGGATGAAGAAGATAGATCAGGAACGCATATTTTCTTCCGGTTTCCACCAGTACAGAGGGAAAATTTATTTCCCTTCCATATAAAATAAGCCACAGAAACAGACAGATCACTGCAACACAATTTCCTGTGTAAATTTCTCCAGCCCCCCGGAAAGCATATTCCATCATGCTGAGTGCCACACCGAAACTCATCCCTGCTTTCAATCCCCATTGCATCCATTGCTCCAGACGTTTGCATACTATCTTATCCTGATATTCATGGATCATCTGACCTGTAAGGAAAAAGCTCATTCCTGTAAACAGAAAGTTTCTGTATTCCATAGTGTGATAAAATCTGTCAAAAAAGACACAAAACTCCGCTCTCCATAAAAGTATTGCCAGCAATACAGGTACCATACAATATGCAGCCTTACGCATTCTCCATTTTTCAATCAGGAGAGCAAGCAGATAACAGTAAATTAATGCAGGAAGAAACCATAAATGTGCTCTTACCGGAGAAGTACTGTTGTACACGAAAAATTCCTTCAGATGCTCTGTACTCACAAGCCCTTTTATCCATGTCCATACTCTCTCCCCATTCCAGGCTTTCATAAAACATTCCCAGATAAAATAAAACACAACTGAAACTGCAAAAAGCTTCATGATATGCAGGATTTTAGACAATATTCTTTTTGAGGCATTGCAATTTTGATAATAACAGAAATACCCGGATACCATAAAGAAAAACGGCACCGCACATCTTGCCAGTACTTTTACAAGCTGCCCGGCCTGTCCCGGAAAACTTACATGAATGCATACCACCAGGCACGCAGCAATGGCCTTTACAGCATCCAGACTTTTATTTCGCATTTGATTTCTCACCCACCTTTTTCTGTTGTTTCATCTATAGCAGCAGAACAATCCGTAAAAATATCTAACCTGACATCATTTCAGTCAGACAGATAAAATCATCCGCTTCGCTGCTATAATATATCAAAGCGAACCACACATGTCAAACCTCAGGCAGATACAGAAGTCATCAGCCAGCTTCGGTCCACCCTTGCAAGGAGCCTGGCATTATGATAGGCCATTCTGAGAGTCAGGCAGGTACGCCCCAGATATTTGCTTCCGTCCGAAGTTTTCATACACGCCAGTGCAAGGTCGGGTTTTCCCGGATGGCGGAGACAGATTGGGAGCAGCAGTTGAATTGAGTGATTATAATACTGTGGAATTGCCGTTCTGTAATCTGCCTCAAGCATTCTTTTTGTCTGTTTCAGCGCGCCGTCAAACAGCTGCATTTTCATGCTGCTGTCACGTACTTCCTTTGGAAGACGGGCAGCATTTTCCTCATCCCCGAAAATATGCTCGTACTGTGGAATTACCGGAAGTTTTGTATCAAACACAAGATCTGACGGATTTTCCACATAGCATGCCTTTTCCGGCAGACAGGTGATTCCTTCTTTTAACAAATAGTATTCTGTATAAAAGCCATCCAGAAACCAGGGCTGCCTGTCCGGGACCAGATTGGGAATAAAATACGCATAAATCGGCTGATAATAGTAATTAAAGAGTCCTGTATTAAATATGGCATAATTCTTTTTCTCCCACACCTTCTGTTCTTCATAAAGGCGTTTAAATGTATGTTCCAGGTATCCTTTCAGAATTCCGTTATCATCTGTATCCGAAAAGCTCCACTTCTCCGGCACCATCCTTGCCAGATTCTGAATCTGCCGATTATAGTCTCCGCAATAAGTAAAATCAAATAAATTAATCATCAGGCTCCTCCTGTCCCTGCACCTTTCATATTGTCATTACTGTTCTCTCTTAATATTTATTGTATTTTGGAAAAAATATGGCAGAACTGCCAGATTATGATTTGTATGAAAATCAGTTTTGATTGTTATTATTTAACATACCATAATTTCTGTCAAAAGACAAGGATTAGCATCCACCAAAAAATGTCAAAAATTACCATCTGACTTACAATTCAAAAGTTACTGTTCACTCCGTTCACAGTAACTTAGCCAAAATTCATTCCAGATTGCCTGCGGCAATGGAATTTTGGCTTGTATGTCTCGGGATTTTGGCATATTGATGCCAAAACACCTCGCGGGATAGTGGTACATTCAGACAGTATATTATCCATCCGGTAATACCTGATGCTTGTAGCCTGCCGGTCAGCTGTGTTATACTCTACACATATCAGCAATACGCAAATGCAGGCTGAACAACTGTTTCTATCCACATTTGCGGGCAAGACTATTTTTCTTAAAGAAGGTTTTACAATGAAAAAAGACGGCTACTACTCTTCCGGAGAATTTGCACGGATGGCACATGTAACACTCCGCACTATCCGCTATTATGACAAACAGAATATCCTCAAACCCTCCTATGTAACAGAATCCGGCGCACGTTTTTATACAGATGAGGATTTTGCAAGACTTTCCCAGATCCTGCTTCTGAAATATCTGGGTTTCTCCCTGGATGACATACGGGAAATGACCATTGACGACTCAGACTATCATTTTATGGAAAATTCCCTGAACATCCAGTTAAAGCTGGTACGTGACCGTATCGAGCAGATGCAGCTGGTGGAAAAGGCAATCCAGGATACCACAGATGCGATCCGCTCCCATCATGCCATAGACTGGAATCAGATGCTTGACCTAATCCACCTGACAGGCATGGAGAAAAGCATGAAAAATCAATACCAGAACGCCTCCAACATTTCCTCACGCATTAATCTGCACAGCCTTTATTCCCAGAATAAACAGGGATGGTTTCCATGGGTTTATGAGCAGTGCCAGATTCATCCGGGGATGCGTATCCTTGAACTTGGATGCGGCGACGGTGTTCTGTGGACACAGAATATTTCCAGCCTCCCCGGTAAAGTTTCCGTTACTCTTTCTGATCTTTCATCCGGAATGCTTCGTGATGCCAGACGTGCTATCGGACGCAAAGACAGCCGTTTTTCCTTCGAGGCATTTGACTGTGCAAGAATTCCTCATGAAGACAGAAGCTTTGATCTGGTCATTGCAAACCATGTGCTTTTTTACTGTGAAGATATCTCTGCTGTATGCAGCGAAATTCAACGTGTGCTCACTCCGGGCGGAAAACTGATCTGCAGTACCTATGGAAAAAAACACATGCAGGAAGTCAGCAGACTGGTCCGGGATTTTGACGACCGGATCGTTCTCTCCGCAGACAAACTCTATGAGCGTTTTGGCAGAGAAAACGGAGCAGATATCCTGGCACCGTATTTTTCCCGTATTTTCTGGGAAAGCTATAAGGACTCTCTTCTTGTCCCCGATGCAGAACCGCTGATTTCCTATATCCTCTCCTGCCATGGAAATCAGAATCAGTATCTTCTGGACAAATACAAAGATTTCCGAGGATTTGTATCGCGAAAGACAAAGGATGGGTTCTTTATTACCAAGGATGCCGGCATTTTTCTTTGTGAAAAATAACCAAAATTTAACTTTTTTGTAAAAAGCACTTGAAGGTGACCTAAGGTCACCTTTTATAATACAATCACCAGAGTCAGGATGATATCGTAACTCAGACTGACAATCCAGAAACCCGTTGAATTAGTATCGCAGTCGCCTGATGTTTTGCTTATCATTTACACAGATAGATAACTGACAAAATATCGCTCCGACCGCATACTGCCAATAACAAAGGAGAATACACATGAAAGGTATTATTTTAGCAGGCGGTTCCGGCACACGCCTTTATCCGCTTACAATGGTAACATCCAAACAGCTTCTGCCAATCTATGATAAACCAATGATCTACTATCCCATGTCTGTACTGATGAATGCAGGGATCCGCGATATCCTGATCATCTCTACTCCGCAGGATACTCCTCGTTTTGAGGAACTTCTTGGTGACGGACATCAGTTCGGTGTCCATCTCACCTATGCAGTACAGCCAAGTCCGGACGGACTTGCACAGGCATTTATCATCGGTGAAGAATTTATCGGTAATGATACAGTTGCCATGGTTCTCGGCGATAATATCTTCGCAGGACATGGACTGAAAAAAAGACTGAAAGCTGCTGTAAAGAACGCAGAATCCGGCGAGGGTGCAACTGTTTTCGGATACTATGTAGATGATCCGGAGAGATTCGGTATTGTAGAATTTGACCATGAAGGCAAGGCTATCTCAATTGAAGAGAAACCGGAGCACCCGAAGAGCAACTACTGTGTCACAGGTTTATACTTCTATGACAATCGTGTCGTAGAGTATGCAAAAAATCTGAAACCAAGTGCCAGAGGCGAACTTGAGATCACAGATCTGAACCGCATCTATCTGGAAAAGGGCGAATTAAACGTAGAGCTTCTCGGACAGGGATTCACATGGCTGGATACAGGTACACACGAGAGCCTTGTGGAAGCCACCAACTTTGTAAAAACAATGGAAAGCCACCAGCACCGCAAAATCGGTTGCCTGGAAGAGATTGCATATCTCAATGGCTGGATTACAAAGGAAGATGTGCTGAAGGTTTATGAAATACTGAAGAAAAATCAGTATGGTCAGTACTTAAAAGACGTTCTGGACGGTAAATATCTGGATGTATTGCACTAACCGAAGCTTTTAGACCTGTACAAGCGAATTCGCAGTCAAGTGAGTGATATATCAAATTTTCAAACAGTTATTTGATATATCACCCGCCATGCAGCAAGGCGGATAATTTTATCTGCCTGACTCTATAACAGAATCTTACAGATATTCATATTATATATTTTTTAAGGAGAATCACTATGAACATTATCGTAACCGGCGGTGCCGGATTTATCGGAAGCAACTTTATTTTTCACATGTTAAAAAAATACCCAGATTACCGCATCATCTGTCTGGACTGTCTGACCTATGCAGGAAACCTTTCCACTCTTGCACCTGTCATGGACAACCCAAATTTCCGTTTCGTAAAAGAAAGCATCACCGACCGCGAAGCAGTTTACAAACTTTTTGAGGAAGAACACCCTGATATGGTTGTAAACTTCGCTGCAGAGAGTCACGTTGATCGCTCCATCGAAAACCCAGAAGTTTTCCTTACCACAAATATTATCGGTACTGCTGTTCTCATGGATGCATGCCGCAAATACGGTATCAAACGTTATCATCAGGTATCTACTGATGAAGTTTACGGAGATCTTCCATTAGACAGACCTGACCTGTTCTTCACAGAGGAAACTCCGATCCACACAAGCAGCCCTTACAGCTCTTCCAAGGCTTCTGCAGACCTTCTGGTGCTGGCTTACCACAGAACCTACGGACTGCCTGTAACCATCAGCCGCTGCTCCAATAATTACGGACCATATCACTTCCCGGAAAAACTGATTCCGTTAATGATCGCCAATGCATTAAATGACAAACCACTTCCGGTATACGGAACAGGCGAAAACGTTCGTGACTGGCTCTATGTAGAAGATCATTGCCGCGCAATCGACCTGATCATCCACAAAGGACGTGTTGGAGAAGTTTACAACGTCGGCGGACACAATGAAATGACAAACATTGATATCGTTAAGATCATCTGCAAAGAACTTGGCAAACCAGAAAGCCTGATCACCTACGTAGCAGACCGTAAAGGTCATGACATGCGTTATGCAATCGACCCGACTAAGATTCACAACGAACTTGGCTGGTTACCGGAAACAAAATTTGCAGACGGTATCAAGAAAACAATCAAATGGTATCTGGATAACAAAGAATGGTGGGAAACAATCATCTCCGGTGAATACCAGAACTACTATGAAAAAATGTACGCAAACCGCGGGGAGGCATAATTTATGAGAATTTTTGTAACAGGTGTAGGCGGTCAGCTTGGACATGATGTTATGAACGAACTTGCGAAACGCGGCTATGAAGGTGTGGGAAGCGACATTGCTCCTTCCTACAGTGGAATCGCTGATGGCACTGCAGTTACCACAATGCCTTATGTTCAGATGGATATCACTGACAAAGCTTCTGTAGAAAAAGTCATTAAAGAAGCAAATGTTGATGCTGTGATCCACTGTGCTGCATGGACAGCTGTAGATGCTGCCGAAGATGAAGAGAATCAGCCGAAGGTCCGTCTGGTAAATGTAACCGGAACTCAGAATATTGCTGATGTGTGCAAAGAGCTTGACATCAAGATGCTGTATCTGTCCACTGATTATGTATTCGATGGTCAGGGAACCACTCCATGGGAGCCTGACTGCAAGGACTATAAACCATTAAATGTCTATGGACAGACAAAGCTGGACGGTGAACTTGCAGTATCCGGCACAGTTAATAAGTTCTTTATCGTCCGTATTGCATGGGTATTCGGCAAAAACGGCAAAAACTTTATCAAAACCATGATCAACCTCGGAAAAACTCATGATACTCTCTCCGTAGTCAATGACCAGATCGGTACACCTACTTATACCTATGACCTGGCAAGACTTCTGATAGATATGATCGAAACTGAAAAATACGGTTATTATCATGCAACCAATGAGGGCGGATATATCAGCTGGTATGATTTCACAAAAGAAATCTTCCGTCAGGCCGCTGCCATGGGACACCCGGAATATCTCCCGGAAAACATGACAGTCAACTCCGTCACAACTGCAGAGTATGGCGCTTCCAAAGCAGCCAGACCGTTTAACAGCCGCCTGGATAAGAGCAAACTGACAGCCAATGGTTTCACACCACTCCCCACCTGGCAGGATGCACTTGGACGGTATCTGAAAGAACTGGATTTCTAAATAAAAAAATCCGGCAGGACACCCAAATGACAGGTGTTTTGCCGGTTTTTTTATTCTTCTCTATGCAGTTTTCTTCTTCTGCGCGGTCTGCCATACGCAGCATCCCACGATCAGAAGTATTCCCACAACATCAGTCATCAGTGACGGATCGATCAGCATCAGTCCGCCTGCTGCCATTAAGACACGAACCGGTACAGACATTTTCACTGACAGGAAGCCTTCCAGTGAGGAGGACAATCCAAACACACCAATCAGTGAGGTGATAAAGATCTGAACAACCTTAAGCGGTGTGGTATCGATCAGCAGCATTGCCGGATTAAAGCAGAATACATAAGGTACGATAAATACTGCGATAGCCAGCTTGGAGGCTGTAAATGCAGTCTTCATCGGATTGGCCTTCGCTATGGCTGAACCTGCGTAGGCAGCCAGCGCTACCGGCGGTGTGATATCTGCAACAATACCAAAGTAAAATACAAAGAAATGAGCTGCCAGTGTAGGTACTCCCATACGTACCAGGATCGGAGCACAGGTTGCTGCCATGATACAGTAATTGGCAGTGGTAGGTACACCCATACCAAGTACGATACAGCACAGCATAGTCAAAAGCAGTGCAATGATCAGTTTTCCGTTTGCAACACTGATGATTCCGTTGATCAGGTCATTGGCAAGTCCTGTCATGGTGATGGAACCGGAAATGATTCCTGCAACACCGCAGGCTACTGCTACGGAGATAACACCTCTTCCTCCTGCTTCCAGCGCATCAATACATTTGGTAACACTGATTCTGTTTTCTTTGTCAAAAAGACTTACGATAACAGAAAGAACGATTGCATAACTGGCAGCCTTCTGCATAGTCATATAGTTTCCGGACACCCAGATTACCAGCATGACCAGAGGTAATAACAGATAGATTTTACGGATCAGAAGCTTAAATACCGGAAGTTTTTCCTTCGGAATTCCGGAAAGTCCTAATTTCTTTGCTTCCAGATGTACAGAAATAAAGATTCCTGTAAAGTACAACAATGCCGGCAGAATCGCCCTGACAATAATGTTGGAGTACGGTACACCCACAAAATCTGCCATAAGGAATGCGGCAGCTCCCATGATCGGAGGCATGATCTGTCCACCTGTGGAAGAAGCAGCTTCTACTGCTCCGGCAAATTCCGGTTTGTAGCCTGTGTCCTTCATCATCGGGATTGTAACAGAACCGGTTGTTACTGTGTTACCTACAGAGGAACCGGATACCATTCCACAGAGTGCAGAACTGATAACCGCTACCTTTGCCGGTCCACCTGCATATTTTCCTGCAATGCAGTTAGCCAGCTGAATAAAGAAGTTGGAGATTCCTGTTCTCTCCAGAAACGCACCGAAAATAATAAATACCACAATATATTTAGAGCATACATTTACAGGTGTGGAGAAAATACCCTCTTTTGTGTAGAAAAGATTCCGCACCAGGAATTTCACTCTTCCCAAAAATGCCGGATTGGTAAGCCCTACAGCCAGTGCATAGATCAGGAAAAAACCTGCCACAAACAGGATCGGTAGGCCCACGCATCGTCTGGTAAGCTCGATCAGTGCAGCAATACCGATAATACCGATCACAATCTGATAAGGGGCAAATCTGGTACCCTGATTGATGATCTGATTTGCAGAAAAAGTAAAATACAGAAAAGCACCTGTGCCTGCGATCATAAAAATAATATCGCCAATCGGCATGTAGTTTTCTCTGATATCTCCTTTTTTCGCCGGATAGGTAAGAAATCCGATAAGAATGATCAGCCCCAGAAAAGAAGTCAGTCGGATTTCCTCCAGGAAGGTTGCAAATAAGGTAACATAGATACACCACAGAGAAAAGGCAACCAGCAGGCCGCGTACAGCCAGCTTATATTTGCCGGTCCACACACGAATATTTGATTCGCGGTCGTATTTCTTCATTACTGCATCTACATCTGCTGTGCTCATGTTCTCAGAACCAGCCTGCCCTTCCGGGGATGTGTTTGCTTTTTTTATCTTATTTTCTTTCATCCTGACTATTCCCCTTTCGTATCCACTGTAATTCCATGCTCTGCATAATAACGCGCCGCACCCTTATGGAAAGGAATGGTCATACCGGAAGTAGCGTTTTCCAGAGAAAGCTCCGCTCCTTTTGCATTCTCAGCAGAAATCTCGTCTGCATGGTCAAAAATTGCCGCAGTCATATCATAAACTGTATCCTCATCCAGAGATTCGGACACTACGATCGTCGCCTTGACTGTGATGGTTTCTACAGGCTCATCCTGTCCCGGATAGGTTCCTGCAGGAATCTGGTAGGATGTATAATATGGACAGTCACTCAAAATTGAATCCCTGATCGCGCCATCAATATTGATCATATAGACACCATTGGTAGTTGCAAGCTCTGTGATAGCTGTTGTAGGTGCACCTGCAACAATAAACGCAGCATCAATTTTCCCATCCTTCAAAGATTCCTTGCTGTCCTCAAAAGACAGATACTGGGGATGGATATCATCCAGGGTAATGCCGCCTGCATTTAAAACATCCAGAGCATTGAAATATACACCGGAGTTTGCCGCACCGATAGATACGCTCTTGCCCTTCAGATCTTCCACTGTCTTAATGTCAGGATCCATGGTAAACAGCTGGACAGTCTCTGCATACAGGCCGCCCAGAGTCCTGAAATCATGGGTTGCACCGTCCTGTTCAAATGCTCTTACGCCGTCCCATGCATAGGCCATTACATCTGACTGGACAAATCCAAGCTGGAAATCTCCGTCCTGTACTGACTGCAGGTTCGCTTTGGAACCACCTGTAGAAACTGCTGTAACCTTTACATTTGTATTATTGGTAATATACTGGGCCAGTACACCACCGTAGGAATAATACGTTCCCGCCGTACCGCCGGTACCGAACGTCAGACGTTCTTTACTTTGTCCGCAGCCGCTCAGAAGGCTGACTGCAAGTGCAAGAGTCAAAACAAGGCCAACAATCCTGCCAGCTTTTCTCCTGCCTCTGAAAAGCTCTTTGTTTCTCATAAATCCATCTCCTTCAGGTACATAATATTTTGAATTATAACATATTTTTTCAAAAAATGATAATCTTTATTGAATAATCTTACAAAAAACGTTACAATAAAGGAAAAACATGGATAACAAAATAAATAACAACCCAATGGAGGTATCTATTATGTCCGAAAGAAAATACCCTGTCATCACAATCAGCCGGGAGTTTGGTGCCGGGGGACACAGTATTGCAAGAGTAGTTTCAGAAAGGCTTGGTATCCCATATTACGATCGGGATTTTGCAAAACAGGCTGCTGCCAGAAGCGGATATTCCCAGGAGGATATTGATCGTGAGGGTGAAAATCTGAGCCGCAGCGCCAGACTTCTGGACAACATTCTGAATAACTCTGCAGGCTATTTCAGTTCCCATGATGCTATTTACCAGGCTCAGAAAGAGCTGATCCTTCAGTTCGCAGCAGAACAGGACTGTATTATCATCGGCCGCTGTTCCAATCTTATCCTGCGAAATGCCGGTATTCCCAGTCTGGATATTTTCCTTCATGCAGATGTGAATCTCCGCACAGAACATATTCAGAAATTAGGCTTAAACGGAAAGGAAGATCCCAGGAAATATCTCACCAAAATGGACAACCTGCGTGAAACCTATTTCAAAACCTATACAAAACATGAGCTTGGCACTTATCACGATTATGACCTGTGTCTGGATACCGGAACCCTTGGATACGATAACTGTATTGAGATTATCACTTCACTTGCAAAACAGCAGGGGTTGAATCTGAAGCATCAGTAGAAGGACCGCTGCCAGCTGTAAAACAGCAACAAGGCTGTGGCAATCAGAAAATCTGTGCCACAGCCTCTTTACTTCAGTCCTTTTAATAGTTGTTTCTAAATTTCTTTTATTTTACAAACTCATCCAGAGAACGGATCTGGATTCCTTCTTTTGCAAAAGCCTCTCTGATTTTTTCCACAAACGCCAGAGCCTTGGCTCCGTCTCCATGAACGCAGACAGAATCTGCCTGAATATCAATATCTTTTCCTGTAATTGCAGTAATCTTTTTCTCTTTGACCATACGGATCACCCTGACAATAGCCTCATTTTCATCAGTGATCACAGCACCTTCCTTACGTCTGTTTACCAGAGTACCATCTTCTTCATAGGCGCGGTCTGCAAAAACCTCCATAGCTGTACGCAGGCCCATATCCTGAGCAGCCTTTGCCAGCTGTCCGCCGGAAAGAGCAAGTACGATCAGACTGCTGTCAAATTCTTTGATTGCCTCACAGATTGCAGTAGAAAGGGCATAGTCCTCTGCAGCCATATTATATAAGGCTCCATGAGGCTTTACATGCTGCATTTTTACACCGGTTACTCTGCAGAATGCATCCAGTGCACCCAGCTGATAAAGCACATATGCTTTTGCCTCTGCAGGGGAAACACTCAGATTTCTTCTTCCGAAGCCCATCAGATCAGGAAAACCCGGATGTGCTCCTATACGAATTCCCGCTTCCCTTGCCATTGCCAGCGTATTTCCCATAACTACCGGATCTGAAGCATGATAACCGCAGGCTACATTTGCAGAAGAGATCAGCGGAATGACCTTATCATCATTACCGATTTTATAGTTTCCAAAACTTTCTCCCAGATCACTGTTTAAATCTACTGTATACATTTACCTTACCTCTTTTCTATTTATTTCCCAGAGCGTGTTTGAAAAATCACTCCCTCAATCCGTATACAGGATCCTTACCTACAATCTTATCCCTTAATTTTCAGTACATTCTCAATAAATCCCGTATCTGCCTTTCCGTCGCAGAATACCTGATTCTTCATAATCTGATACTGGAAATCAAGGTTTGTCTCCACACCCATGACCACCATCTCATCCAGCGCAGAGCGCATTTTCTGCAGGGCAGCCTCTCTGTCAGGTGCATGAACGATTACCTTCGCAATCATGGAATCATACTCTGACGGAATCTTATAGCCTGTATAAAGGGCAGTATCCACCCGGACTCCGTTGCCTGCCGGAAGATGCATATGCTGTACTACTCCGGGACTTGGCATGAAATTTTTCTCAGGAATCTCTGCGTTGATACGGCATTCAATAGCATGTCCTTTAATTCGGATATCTTCCTGTTTAAAGCTTAACTCCTCTCCCATAGCCACACGAATCTGCTCAATGATCAGATCTGTGCCTGTAACCATCTCTGTTACTCCATGCTCCACCTGGATTCTGGTATTCATTTCCATGAAATAGAAGTTGCCTTTAGGGTCTACGATAAATTCAATCGTTCCTGCATTGGTATAACCTACTGTTTTCGCAGCAAGAACTGCATATTCATTCATTTTCCTGCGAGTTTCTTCATCAATGGCAGGGGACGGGGATTCCTCGATCAGCTTCTGATGATTTCTCTGTACCGAACAGTCACGTTCTCCCAGTGCCACCACATTTCCATGACTGTCTGCCATAATCTGGATCTCCACATGGCGGGGATTTTCTACAAAACGTTCAATGTACATGGTATCATCCCCAAAAGCATTGGCTGATTCTCTCTGTGCCATATTAAACTGAAATTCAAATTCATCCTCATTGGCAGCCACACGCATTCCCTTGCCACCACCGCCTGAGGAAGCCTTGATCATAACCGGATATCCAATCTCTTCAGCCAGTTTTTTACCTGTTTCTGCATCGTATACAGGTTCCTTTGTTCCCGGTACAACCGGTACCCCGGCATCCATCATGGTTTTACGGGCATGGGATTTATTTCCCATCTTATCGATCACATCCGCATCCGGTCCGATAAAGGTAATTCCGTTTTCTTTGCATTTGCGGACAAACTCACTGTTTTCTGAAAGAAAGCCAAAACCGGGATGGATAGCATCTGCTCCCATATTTTCTGCTGCAGCAATGATCCGGTCCATGTTCAGGTAGCTGTTTCTGGCAGGACCTTCTCCGATACAGATACGCTGGTCTGCCAGCTGTACATGAAGGCTCTTAGCATCTTCTTTTGAATAAACAGCTACACTTCGGATCCCCAGATTCCTGCAGGCACGTATGATCCGAACTGCAATCTCCCCACGGTTGGCGATCAAAATTTTATTAAACAATATGAAAGCCTCCTTATCCTACAGTCTCTTAACACGGAACAGAGGCTGTCCATATTCTACTTTCTGTTCATTACTTACCAGAACTGCTTCAATCTCACAGTCATAGTCACTCTGGATCTCATTCATAAGCTTCATAGCTTCCAGAATACACACTGTCTGTCCTGCTTTTACCTGATCTCCCACCTTTACAAAAGCAGGTACATCCGGAGCAGATGCAGAATAGAAGGTTCCTACGATAGGAGAAGTGATAAACAGACTTTCCTCCTCTTCTTCCTCTGCTTTTTCCACAATTGTATTCACAGGTGCAGATGCAGCCACAGGAACTCCCGCTGCAACTACAGGAGGATGATCCCGCTTGCTCATTGTAATCTTTACATCCTTGTCCTTATATGTGAATTCATTAAGGGATGAATCCTCAATAATCTTTACCAGTCCTTCAATCTTCTCTAAATCCATCAAACATTATCCTTTCTGTCTATTTTATATTATTTTTTACGGTTATTCTTCAAACAGCTTGCGCAGTCTCTTTGCCACCAGACGGCAATCCAGAACCTCTTTACATGGCTGATGAATGATCTTTCTCAGTCCGTCAAGTTCTTTCATTTCCTCAACATAAAGAGCCTGAGCCTCCTGTACGGTAATTGCCTTGAAATGTATCTTATCATCTGTTTTTCTCTGTACCAGCTTGGGAATATCCACAGATGCCACTGTGGCAATTTTCCCATAACCGCCCGTTGTCTGACGGTCAGCCAGCAGAATGATAGGTTTACCATGGGAAGGTACCTGTATAGCCCCAAATGCGATTCCGTCGGAAATAATATCCGAAGTCTTCTTAGGAGCAATAAACGGTCCCTCCAGCCTGCAGCCCATACGGTCAAATTCATTTGTCACTGTATACTCACTGCCCAGGAAAGTCTTGATGCCCTGTTTGCTGAACATACCATCCTGCGGTCCCATTACTACCCGCAGTGTTGCTTCTGTCTGATCAAACTCATCCATATCAAGCTTTCGGGAAAGGAAAAACGGCAGATAACGTCTCTTAATACGAAATCCGATATAATCGTCCGCTTCCAGTTTTCTTCCCTTAAATCCGCCCAGACCACTCTTTAAATTGGTGCATCGGCTTCCCATCACTACCGGAATATCCAGATAACTGGAAAAAGCAATATAACCTCTGCTTCCCGTTCTGGCGCTTCCAAATTTCAGTACATCTCCCTTATTCATATACAGGGCTGTATACATGGGAGCCGGCTCTCCATTAATGGTTGGCTGGAAATCTCCGCCTGTGATTGCAATGATAGTAGCTGATGTAAATTCAAGGGTTGGGCCTATCAGCGTTATCTCCAATACTGCCTCATTCTCCGGATTATCCAGAAGAAGATTGGCTATTTTGAATGAACGGACATCCATGACTCCTGCCACACTGAATCCCTGACTCTGATATCCATAACGCCCCAGATCCTGAACCGTTGTCATCATTCCGCCTTTTAATATACGAATTCCCATTTTATGCCTCCTCATGAACGGTGCACTGGTATTCGCCACGTTCTACTAATTCTCTGATCCGTTTGTACTCATCTTCATCGATCGGTACAAAACGGATATAATCTCCTGCCTCTACCAGAATCGGGATTTCACGGTCCGGATCATAGGTTTTTACAGGTGTCATTCCCATCAGCTGCCATCCTCCCGGAGAATCCAGAGGATAAATCCCTGTCTGGGAACCACCGATTCCCACACTTCCTGCATTGATCTTGATTCTGGGATTTGCAAGACGGGGTGTATGGATCCTTTCATCCAGCCCGCCCAGATAACAAAAGCCCGGAAGAAAACCAAGCATATAGATCAGGTAATCTCTGGAAGAATGAATCTTTATTACTTCCTCTACGGAAAGTCCGGCATGTTCTGCAATATTCTCAATATCCGGACCATATTCTCCTCCATAGCATACAGGAATCTCATAAACTTTTCTGCATCCTTCACCTGCTGTAACTTCCATCTTTAACAGAATTTCCAGTCTTTTTTTCAGGTCATCGTAGGAAATCACACGCGGGTCATAATTAACCAGCAAAGAACAGAACGCAGGGATCATATCTACAACTCCCTCTATATGCTGTTCTTTCATAAGCTGTACAGTGGCAGTGATCTTCCGGTTGATCTCCGGACTGATCTCTTTGCCAAATTCAACCAGAACAGAAGAATCACCTTCTGTTAAAATTCTAATGTCCGGCATAATCTGCTCCTCTTTTCTTAATCTTTTCGCCATGTCTTTTTATCTGCTTCTTTCTGCATCACATGGCTGTTAATGAACCAAAAAGGTGTAACCTGGACGATCACACCTTTTTGACATACTCTCCAGTCTGAAAACCGGATACATTTTCCTCAATTATAACAATGTACCGATCTTAGATACAAATGTAGTCACACCGAGGTATGCTGTAAGAATTACCACGATCACTCCAAGAATGGTAAGTACTACCGGATGATGATAATTCTCTCCCATAATAGATTTCTTATGTGCAGCGATCAGACAGATTGCCAGGGTGATCGGAAGGATCAGACCATTCACAGCACCTGCAAGTACAAGAAGTACTGCCGGATTTCCAAGGATAAACATAATGGCTGTAGAAATAATGATAAATCCGATGATCACTTTATTTTCATTTTCCTCGATAGACTTGCTGAAAGTCTTCAGGAAGGAAACTGAAGTATAAGCTGCACCGATAATGGATGTGATTGCTGCGCACAGAAGAACCAGACCTGCAAAACGGTATCCGATTTCACCAGCCCCCTGCTTGAAGGCGTCTGCTGCAGGATTTGCAGCATCCAGTGTTACGCCCTTGACAACAACGCCCAGAACAGCCAGAAACAGGAAAATACGAACAATCGTAGCAATGATCATACCCATAACAGAACTCTTGTTGATCTCTTTCAGGTTCTTCTCGCCTGTAATTCCTGCATCGATCAGACGATGTGCGCCGGAGAAAGTGATATATCCTCCAACAGTACCTCCCAGAAGCGTAAGGATTGCAGGAATCAGATTTGTGGCACCGGCTTCCGGTACAAATGTATTCTTCAATGCACTTCCTACCGGTGGTTTTACCACAATGATCACAACAAAGATTACGATAATCATAATGGCACCCAATACCTTGGTAATAGTATCCATGGCACTTTTGGCATTTTTCAGCACAAATACCAGGATTGCCAAAAGACCTGCCAGTATGTAACCAACTTTGGTAGGTATTCCAAGCAATGTGTTAAAACCAAGTGCTCCGCCACCTACGTTTCCGATATTAAATACCAGACCACCGAATACGATCAGTATCGATACCAGATATCCCAGTCCCGGAAGTACCTTATTGGAAACATCCTGACCTCGAAGTCCGGTCACACAAAGCACACGCCAGATATTCAGCTGTGCAATGGCTGCAAGGATTACGGAAACCAGGATAACAAATCCAAAACTTTCCTGATACTGTCCGGTAAACGTTGCTGTCTGTGTCAGGAATCCTGGTCCGATTGCAGATGTGGCCATCAGAAACGCTGCGCCAAGTAAGGCTCCGCCACTCTTTTTCTTTTCGCTCATTTTTATTGCCTCCTTTTCATGTTATTATCGCACATTATACTAAAAAATGAATATTTACACAAGTAAAAATTATTTTGATAACTTTTGATGTCGAATTTTTGTTACTGTTCACTGGTAATATCCCGCGAGGTGTTTTTTGTGAGCAAAGGTCACAGAAAACCCGAGACATACTGCGCGAATTTATGCGATTAGCATAAATTAAGTTTGCGAAGCAAACGATACTCCTTGGGCATTGCACAAGGAGGTTCATATTTCCTGCATCGCGAAGCGTGTTGCTGAGAACGGAGTGAACAGTAACGAATTTTTATAATCTGTATTTTGTAATAAAAAACAGCAAAGGAGTACCCGGATTCCCATCCGATACAGCTCCTTTGCTGTTTTTTCAGTTAAAATGTAAATTTATCCGCAAAATATGCATCCAGTTCATCAATCTTCACACGAACCTGCTCCATAGTATCACGGTCGCGGATTGTAACTGCTCCGTCGTTTTCGGACTCAAAGTCATAAGTTACACAGAACGGAGTACCGATCTCATCCTGTCTTCTGTAACGTTTACCAATGTTTCCACGATCATCATATTCACAGTTATATTTCTTGCTTAACTGCTGATAGATCTTCTCTGCACCCTCATTAAGCTTCTTGGAAAGAGGAAGCACACCGATTTTAACAGGTGCAAGTGCCGGATGGAAATGAAGAACTGTACGAACATCATTCTTCTCTGCATCCAGAACTTCTTCGTCATATGCGCTGCACAAGAATGCAAGTACCACACGGTCAGCTCCAAGTGACGGCTCGATTACATATGGAATGTATTTCTGTTTCTTCTCATCGTCAAAGTATGTCAGATCCTGTCCGGATACATTCTGATGCTGAGTCAGGTCATAATCTGTTCTGTCAGCGATTCCCCACAGCTCGCCCCATCCAAACGGGAACAGGAACTCTACGTCTGTGGTAGCCTTGCTGTAGAAGCTTAATTCTTCTGCGTCATGATCACGGTAACGAACTTCTTCATCTTTTAATCCAAGAGAATATAACCAGTTCAGGCAGAAATTCTTCCAGTATGCAAACCACTCAAGGTCTGTATCCGGCTCACAGAAGAATTCAAGCTCCATCTGCTCGAACTCACGTGTACGGAATGTGAAGTTACCCGGTGTGATCTCGTTACGGAAAGATTTACCAATCTGACCGATACCAAACGGAATCTTCTTACGGGATGTTCTCTGAACATTCTTAAAGTTTACGAAAATACCCTGAGCTGTCTCAGGTCTTAAATATACAGTATTCTTGGCATCCTCTGTAACACCCTGGAATGTTTTGAACATCAGGTTGAACTGACGGATATCTGTAAAGTTATGTTTGCCGCATGTAGGGCATGGTACATTGTGATCTTTAATGAAGTTCATCATTTCTTCCTGAGACCATCCATCTACAGAGCTCTCAAGTTCAATGCCATTCTCCTGGCTGAAGTCTTCGATGATCTTATCTGCGCGGAAACGTTCATGACATTCCTTACAGTCCATCAGCGGGTCAGAGAAGCTTCCCAGATGTCCGGATGCAACCCATGTCTGCGGGTTCATCAAAATTGCACAGTCAACACCTACATTGTATGGGGATTCCTGAATAAATTTCTGCCACCATGCACGTTTTACGTTATTCTTTAATTCTACACCAAGATTACCGTAATCCCATGTGTTTGCAAGACCACCATAGATTTCGGAACCCGGGTAAACAAATCCTCTTGCCTTTGCCAGCGCAATGATTTTGTCCATTGTTTTTTCCATGACTATTCTCCTCGTTCTTTTTATAAAATGCGTGTAACTGTTCATATCCGTCAGGCAATTTGGTTCACAATCCATTCCGCTATTTGATTAACGTAATAAACAGCTACAATTAACGTTATTATAACTGTATCTGATTTCTTTTTCAAGGTATCTCAGCTCATTATTTCCAGAATTTCCAGACTTTTGAACCGTTTTTCAGTGTTCGCAGCAATATAGGTATGGATATGACGTTCCAGTTCATGGAGTACTTCTTCTGTAACAGTAAATGTATAAAGCTTCCCAAGAGAAGCAGTTACTATGTACTGCATGGCATATAATGCAGGTGCTGAGATTCTCTTTGCATCATTTACATGTCCCAGACAGGCTTTATCCAGAATACCATGATTCTGCTGAGAAAAGAAAAGCTCTTCTCCCTCCACAGGCTGTCTTTCGCAGCACACACAATGAAACAGTGAAGGACACAATCCCTGTGCAGCCATCATACGAAGTTCAAAAATACACCTCACCAGCCTGTCATCAATATTCGGGTTCAGAAGTGCCTTCACTGTCACATACAGAAGGTTCATAGATTCTTTCTCGTCAATCCCCTCCTGTCCGAAATAATCTGCCAGTTCCAGAAAATAATATCCATAGTAGATTCCAGGCTGTTCACCTGCCAGTTCCACAAAATGATGACTGATGGATACCTGATTCAGATTATAACTGGAACGCCCCTCATAAAGGGCAAAGGTTCCAAACACAAAAGGATTGGCAGCCGCCAGAAACTGGCTGTTTGGGCGGCGGGCTCCTTTTGCAAACGCGGAAATCTTGCCTCTTTCTCTGGTGAGAAGGACGATCCGCTTGTCATATTCTCCCACAGGCATGGCAGAGAGCACTACTCCCTGCACAGTTATCAAATCACTCATTCTCTCTGTTTCCTGACTGTCTTTTTATTTAGATTTCCTTCTTATCGTAACCAAAGTTCTTGATAAGGAAATCACTGTCTCTCCAGTCTTTCTTTACTTTTACCCAAAGCTTCAGATTCACTTTTGATTCCAGCATACGCTCAATCTCATATCTTGCATTACTTCCGATTTTCTTTAACATCGCACCCTGTTTGCCGATGATAATTCCTTTGTGAGATTCTCTTTCACAGATAATTGTCGCATCAATATCCACGATTGGATTTTTTCCCGGACGCGTTTTCATCCGGTCAATGGCAACTGCGATTCCATGAGGAATTTCCGCATCCAGTGCATGAAGTGCTTTCTCGCGGATGATCTCAGCCACGATCTGACGCTGAGGCTGATCAGTAACTGTATCCTCGTCATAAAACATAGGACCGTAAGGCAGATATTTCAGGATACAACCGATAATATCCTGAGTATTCTGTCCACGCAGTGCAGAGCATGGGATAATCTCTGCGAAATCGCATACTTTTCGGTAAGTGTCAATGGCAGGAAGGATTTCTTCCTTTGATACAGTATCAATTTTGTTGATGATCAGGATTACCGGCACTCCGATTCCCTGAAGCTGTTCTGCAATATGACGCTCTCCTGCCCCGATAAAGGTACTTGGCTCTACCAGCCACATAATGGCATCTACCTCTTTTAAAGTTCGCTCTGCCACCTGGACCATATATTCTCCCAGCTTATTCTTTGCCTTGTGGATACCGGGAGTATCGAGAAATACGATCTGACCTTCGTCACAGGTATAAACGGTCTGGATACGGTTTCTGGTTGTCTGTGGTTTCTTGGATGTGATAGCGATCTTCTGTCCGATGAGATGATTCATCAGAGTGGATTTACCTACGTTTGGACGTCCGATAATCGCTACAAATCCGGATTTAAAATTTTCGTTCATTCTGTTCTTTCCTTTTTTAACAATTGATCAGTGGTTTCACTTCCATCAGTACATCAGAGGCCTCAGCCACCTTGCTCTCGCTTCCCACCACACATATCTGATCTGCTGCCAGAACTGCCTCTATGATCTCGGCCAGTGCATGGATATCCTCTGCAGACGCATTCAGAATCTGATCACGTTCTTTCTGGAGCATCTCCTCTGTCACACCGCAGAAATATGCTGTCTTGGAAACAGAACCTTTCATCTGAGGTGTCCTGGGAACATCCTTTCCGCTGATGGTACCAATGATATATTTTGTCATCTCCCGCTCATCTGTCTGGAAATTACGGATATAATCCGGAATCCCCTTATATACATCCAGTGTACGTTTCAGATGAGGATCGCGGTAAGATACCAGATAGCTCTCACCATTCCTCTTAAATCCGCTCATGCATCCATATGCACCGCCCTTTACGCGCAGATTCATCCACAGATAATCATAACTTAAGATAACCTTCAGAATTTCCAGTGCACCTGTATATTCCAGGCCTTTTTTCTTAAAATTACCGGTCTGAGCCACATACTGGACCTGTCCGGAAGTCTTAAATCCCTCATTTTTCTTTGTGCAAGTCAGCTTCTCTTTCGATTTCTCCACCGGCTCTGTGCCAAGTCCTGCCTTTACAGTTCCCGTCAGTTTCTGAACTGTCTCCAGGGACTCTCTCTCACCTGTATAACTGATCATAAAGTTCTCCGGACGGAGAATTTTTTTCATCAGTTTGCAAAGTTCTTCTACAGTTTCCTCTTTTCGCTGTTCAAAATCTTTTTCCAGTTTCTCGATAAACTGATAATATCCGATTCCCGCCATCTCATCCTGGAATGCAGCCATCGGAGAAGAATATGCAGCTGCTCTGAGTACAGCAGTGGAATGTCCGGCACCTGTCAGGTTTACCTGTGCCCTGGACTTCACAGATGCAACAATCTCATAGAGACGCTTGGTATCCTCCAGTTTCGAGCTGTTCAGGATCTCCCCGATCATTTTGAAAAGAAAATCCATTTTCGTATAAAGTGCCTTACCTCTTACAGAGAACATAGCCTGAAACTCTTCTGTAGAATCAGCTCTGTCAAAAACCTCTACCCCACAGTTGATACCGCCTGTATTGGCATTGATCTCATTAAACAGTTCTCCGTATGTGTAATTCTCTGTATCCACATAACCCAGTACGGATTTCAAAAGTCCCAGATAAGGAATCTGCTCAGGCGCAATACTGTCAGTCTTAAACATCAGGTCTACGTAACCGATACCATTTGTGCATACGTCATGGTAAAGGAACAGACTGTCATCTACCGTTAATTCTTCATTTATGATCTTTGCAGCTTCTCTTTTAATATCACTTCTCTTTAACATCGGAATGCACTCCAGTGCTTTTGGATCTTCGCCGGCTTCCTGATATGCTTCCAGTGCTTTCGTCTTCTCAACCATTGCATCCAGCTGTTCTTCAGAAAGACTGCTTCTGTATGCTTCCAGCTTCTCCTCCAGCTCTTTCTCACGCTGGGCTGCCAGACCTTTCTTCGGCACAAGAGTCATGATGCATCCATGTGGATTCTCAAGAAGATATTTACGGATCAGTTCTTCAAAATATCCTTCGTTTACTGCCTTTTTCAGTTTTTCAAAAACTGTAAGCTGCTGTACCTGTGCAAAGGGATTTCCTTTTTCATACAGCCAGTCTCCCAGAATATCCAGACTGTACATCAGTCCTTTCGGATAAGAGGAAAAATCAGCTTCACGATAGCGGAATTCAAAGTAATTGATTCCTGCCTCTACAGCTTTCCTGTCAATTCCATTCTTAACAATATCTCCCAGTACCTGTCTGATCACAGATACGAATTCTTCTTTTCTGTCCGGATTGGAACCTTTTGCAATTACTGTAAAATATGGCTGGAGAATACCATCATCATAAGATCCATAGACATCCTTGCCTGCTTTTACATCCAGAAGTGCCTGCTTTAACGGTGCTCCCGGTGCGCTTAACAGTGCGTAATCCAATACCTCAAATGCCATCGCCATCTGACTGTCCGCAGCATTTCCCACAACCATGTTATAAGAAAGATAGGTATTGTCCTCTTCTCCCTCATTCTCAGCAACCGGATACTCAAGAGTCACATCCCGGCATGCTCCGAATGCTTTCTGTTCCTGAATAACAGAATCCACATCCAGATAATCAAAATGCGACAGATAATGCTCATCCAGGAATGCCAGTTTCTCTTCCATATCCATATTTCCATACAGATAAATATAGCTATTGGATGGATGGTAATAAGTTCTGTGGAAGTTCAGGAAATTTTCATAGGTAAGATCCGGAATATTTTTCGGATCACCGCCTGATTCACATCCATAAGTGGTATCAGGGAAAAGGTGATTCATAATCTCCCGTTCCAGAACTTCATCCGGTGAGGAGAAAGCACCTTTCATCTCATTATATACAACACCGTTATATTTCAGCGGTCCTTCCTTCTGTTCCAGATGATAGTTCCAGCCTTCCTGACGGAAAATCTCTTCTCTTTTATAGATATTCGGATAAAATACCGCATCCAGATAAACATGCATCAGATTCTGAAAATCCTTATCATTGCAGCTGGCTACAGGATAGCAGGTTTTATCCGGATAAGTCATGGCATTCAGGAACGTATTCAGAGAACCCTTTACCAGTTCTACGAAAGGATCCTTTAATGGAAATTCCCTTGAACCGCAGAGTACACTGTGCTCCAGGATATGTGCCACACCTGTGCTGTCCTTAGGCGGTGTGCGGAATGCGATATTAAATACTTTATTCTCATCATCATTCTCGATCAGCATAACTCTTGCACCTGTTTTCTTATGGCGCAGAAGCCAGCCTGTAGAATGGATATCTGTCAGATTTTCTTCTGTCACAACTTCATAAGCCGTCAAATTTTCTTTGTTCATGTATGCCTCCAGTAATTTTTTTTTGGCTTTTCTTTATAATCCGCCTTCTCCCGGGAAATGTGCCTCATAAACTTCTCTTGCTGCCCTTGTTATCATTTCCAGTTCTTCCTGCATGTTGATTTCCTCCGGAAATGCAATGGCAGTGGTATAAATATCGTTCTGAATCTTACTCTTTGCACTTTTCTCACTGATATGGACAATCCCGCACAAGATCGTGTTATAGGCCTTATCCTTCTCGCAGAGTTCCATATAGGTTTTGACCATATGGCAGCATTCTCTGTAAAGCAGTTCTCTGTGAAGCTCACTTTTCTCCTGCATTTCTCTGAATTTCAGCCTGGTAAGATTTTTCCCGATTTCTTTTCTGGCCCTCTTTAAACCAAACAGCTTTCCCGCTGTATCCTTGTTATATTCCATTGCCATCCAAAGTGCCAGATATCCATCAGCACGTGTACCGGAGCCTGCCTCTGAAGGTTCTCCGTAACGCAGTTCCCACAGTTCCTTACGGACAGCATTTGCCTCCTCATCTTCACCTGCCGCAATAGACTGGTCAAGAAACATCTTTCTTTTCATCGGATCATGCTCTCTGTAATAAAGAGCAATTGTTGGTGTGTCTGTCATATATTTGTCCTTTCCGGTTACTTTATCTGCAACTGTCTGCTGCCTTTACAGTTACCTTTCTCTTACAATCCAAAACTCTACTTTCATGGCTCTTCATAGGTAAGCTCTGTTTCTGCCAGAGACAGTGCCTCTTCAATAACCTGATCCATATCCATATAGCGATACATGCCAAGTCTTCCGCCAAAGATCACATTCTTCTCTTCCAGTGCGCGACGTTCATATTTGTCAAACAGTTCACTGTTCTTCGGGTCATTGACCGGATAGTACGGCTCTTTGCCTTTCTCCCATGTTGCCGGATATTCTCTGGTGATCACAGTCTTTGGCTGTGTACCAAATTCAAAATGTTTATGCTCGATGATCCTTGTATACGGAACTTCATAATCTGTATAATTGACAACCGCATTGCCCTGATAATTTCCCATATCCAGCACTTCTGTCTCAAATTTCAGTGATCTGTATTCCAGTTCTCCGTAACAATAGTCATAAAATTCATCGATCATACCTGTAAAGAGTACTTTATCTGCCTGTGCAGTCAGTTCTTCTCTGTTTGCAAAGAAATCTGTATTCAGACATACCTGTACACCCTCCAGAAGTTTCTTCACAATACGTGTATATCCACCTTTGGGGATTCCCTGATAAGGATCTTTGAAATAGTTATTATCATAAGTATAACGCAAAGGCAGTCTTTTTATGATAAATGCCGGCAGATCTTTACACTCCCTGCCCCACTGCTTCCTTGTATATCCCTCTACCAGTTTCTCATATACGTCCTGTCCAACCAGTGCAAGCGCCTGTTCCTCCAGGTTCTTCGGATGGGTAATGTGCATTCTTGCGATCTGTTCCTGTATCTTCGCTTTTGCCTCTGCAGGAGTACGTACTCCCCAGAGCTGATGGAAGGTATTCATATTAAACGGCAGATTATATAACTCATCCTTATAGACTGCGATCGGTGAATTTACAAAATGATTAAATTCTGCAAACTGATTGATATAATCCCACACCTGTTTTCTGGAAGTATGAAAGATATGTGCACCGTATCTGTGTACCTGGATCCCCTCTACTTCTTCTGTGTAAATATTACCGCCGATATGACCTCTCTTATCGATCACAAGGCATGTTTTCCCCCGTCTTGTGGCCTCATGTGCAAATACTGCACCAAAAAGGCCGGCTCCTACTATCAGATAATCATATTTCTTCATGTGCGACACCTTCTTCTTGTAATAATCAAGCGGATAAAATCATCCGCTTCGCTACGCAGCTCTACACCGAATAACTGCTCCGCAGTTTATCAGGTTAAAAAAGCAGTAACGCTTTTTTTGCGCTACTGCCATTATAACAAATTCATCCGAAAATGGATAGTCTTTCTATTCTATTATTTTCCTGCCACTTTATCAAACACATCTGTGATTTCTTTGGATGGTGCTTTTGTAGCCAGACTGAAGATAATGATCATCGCAAGGCTGACAGCAAAACCTACAGCCAGAGAATAAAGTCCTGTATAAGAACCAAGAGTCTGTCCTGCCGCAAACGGTATATAATCCCAGACGATAACTGTCAGACCACCGGAAACAATACCTGCAACTGCACCTGCAAGGTTTGTTCTTCTCCAGAACAGTGACATTACCACAGTCGGACCAAACGCTGCACCAAGACCAGCCCATGCATTGGATACCAGTCCCATGATACTGCTGTTCGGATTCCACGCGATCACAAATGCCAGAACAGACACCACGATAACCGTAAATCTTGCAACTGCAAGGATTTCCTTTGAGTCTGCATCCTTCTTAATGAACTGATGATATAAATCCTCAGATGCTGCGGACGCTGTTACCAGAAGCTGTGAATCCGCTGTGGACATAATTGCCGCAAGAATACCGCAGAGGAAGATTCCTCCGATAAACGGAAGTCCCAGATGACTGGAAAACAGTTTATTGATCATCTCGATAAATACACTCTCTGAGGAAGATGCACCATTTTCACCAAGTACAGTCGGAAGCAGATATGCACGACCTATAATACCGATAAAGCACGCTGCTGTCAGAGAAAGGATATCCCACACGATTGCGATCGCACTGGATTTTTTTAATTCTTTCTCACTCTTTACAGCCATGAAGCGGGTAAGGATATGAGGCATACCGCAGTATCCAAGTCCCCATGCAAGCTGGGAAAAGATTTCAACAAATGTATATGGACGCTCTCCGTTCTCAAAAGGATTCAGGAAAGCTGCTGCTCCCCCCGGTGCTCCGCTCTGTGTCAGAAGATCACTCAGACTTCCGCTCAGTGTCAGATATGCAACCAGCGGAACGATCAGAAGACCGATCAGCATCAGTGTTCCCTGTACAAAGTCAGTTACGCATACAGCCATAAATCCCCCCATAAATGTATAACAGAGGATGACTGCTGCACCAATTGCCAGAGCTATATGATAATCAATTCCAAATACTGTGTTAAAAAGTTTACCGCCGGCTGCCAGTGCAGAAGCTGTATAAACCAGGAAAAAGATTACGATCACGATGGATGAAAGCAATAACAGGATTCTCTTCTTATCCTGAAATCTGTTCTCAAGAAATGCCGGGATTGTAAGGGAATTGTTTGCTGCGATCGTATATTTACGAAGTCTGTGTGAAATACACACCCAGTTTAATACAGTTCCGATGAACAGACCTACAGCAATCCAGATCTGTCCTGTTCCCAGTGAATAAATTGCTCCCGGAAGTCCCATTAAGAGCCATCCGCTCATATCTGATGCCTGTGCTGAAAGAGCAGCTACCCATGCATTCAGTCCACGTCCGCCCAGAAAATAATCTTCCGAGCTGCTTGTTTTTTTCATATAAACCACACCAATGACTATCATAAGTAACAGATAGGCAACAAATGCGGACAATATGACCATTGTTGTACCACTCAAATTTACTCCTCCTTTTTTCTTCTTTTTTTCATACACTCTGGATTTGTCAAAGTATGTTCTGTTTCCTTCACATATTTATCCAAAAACAGAATACAGTCATTTTATATACTGCAAAAAGTAACCGGGTACCACTTCTGTACCCGGCTACTTTACCACATTACCTTAGCATTACGCAAGTGTATTTCTTGTTTTTCGACATTTTTCCGCCATTTTATGGAATTATTACTGTTACCGTCCGGCAAAGACCTTCACAGTAACTGTTTTATATTTTTACACCCAAACAGGTACTCTGTCAATCAGAAATTTATCTGTTTCTGTCTGCCAGCCTGTTTACATTCTCTTTTTGCTGTATGTTTTCTGCCTGCCAGAGCGTGTCTGAAAAATGCTTTACGCAAGATGTGCGTCACAATTTGTGGGAGATTTTGTTCGGATGAGGGCGTCATAGTGGGCTACGACAACCGAATTCGGACAAAATATACCGCAAAGTGGGGCGTGCAGATTGCGGGAATGATTTTTCAGACACGCTCCAGGGCTTTATCTTTTTTCAGATAAACATTCTTAATATAGGAAATCAGTACCTCTTCCCCATGATCATTAAGTATCCGCAGCAGTCCCTCCAGATCTCTCTTTGTCTTCGGATGGATAAACCACAGCTTTTCCTTACCTTTCAGATAATAGTCCAGAGGCTGATGCTGATCATACTTATCCCCCAGATAATTTCTGGAAGCACTGATCCTGTCCATCACCATTTCCGCAATATATTTACGGGGCATGGGCACACCATTGATGATATGCTCATCTCCCGGTGCATAATCTACCCAGTACTCAAAATGATGTTTGTTGCGCCCTTTATGATGAAGCCAGGATTTTGATATTCCTGTATCTTCTCTTTCTGCATTGTTGGGACTTCTGTCTCCCTGATAGTATTTACATCCAACCAGAAATTCCACAGGTGCATATTTGGACAGGTCATGAAGCAGTCCCTGTTTATACATACCAGCCCGGAAACAGTAATGCATAACCAACAGCTTATGTCTGGTTATTGTTTTAAAGTGCAGCCACGGATGCATCTTTCTTCTCCTCCTCTACAGCCATCAGCACCACGATTGTACGCGGTGTGACCTTCAGCTTTTTACTATAAGTTTCCTGTTCCTGCTCCAGGAAACCATTCTCTTTCACAGTACTGGTATCAATCACTTTCTTCCATTTTCTGTATCCTGCCAGATTAGGAAGCGCAAAAATACGATCTTCCCAGTGAAAGTTATATGCAACGTATATGGAAGCATCCTCGCTGCCGTCTGCCCGGTGCGCATAGGCGCCACAATACATAATTCCAAGCAGTCTGGATGTGTTCTCAGAATTCATATACCATGCGCGTTCTCCATGAAGGGAAACATCCGGCAGTCCCCTGGTCTGATAATCCACTCCGTACATTTCTCCCGGAACATGAAGAATCGGATGTTCTTTCCGGAAAGCAATGGCATTCTTTACAAACTGAAACAGGGATTCATTTTTCTTCAGTGCTTTCCAGTCGATCCATCCAACCTGATTGTCCTGACAATAGGCATTATTATTTCCGTTCTGTGAATTTCCAAACTCATCCCCGCCATAGATCATAGGAACACCCTGACTGAGCAGCACCATAAGAAAAGCATTTCTTATCTGTCGTTCTCTCATCTGTCTGATCTGCAGCCTTCTGCTTGGCCCTTCCACGCCACAGTTCCAGGAATAATTATAACTACTGCCATCGTGATTATTCTCCTGATTTGCTTCATTATGTCTGTAATTATAGGTCACCATATCATTCATGGTAAAGCCATCCTGACAGGCCATATAATTGATAACTGCATAGGCATTGGGATTTCTTCTGATATGGTAAGCTGTCGCTGAAACCATATCTTCGTCACTTTTCAGGAAACGGCGCATATCCTGCAAAAATCCCGGATTATACTGTGCAATACATTTGTCTTCCGGTTTCTTCTTTTTCCGGATCTGGCTCTCATCAAAATCGTGAAACATCAGCCGGGTATCACTTAAAACCCCGTCATGCATCAGCAATTTGGCAGAAACTCCCTCACCCAATACATGAAATCCGTCTACATGATAGTAAAGTTTCCAGAACTGCAATGCCCTGAGTGCTGTCACAGGATTACATTCTCGTGGAAAATACATTTCCATGATACAGGCAATTCCGGCCTGATGCAGTTTTTTAATGAATGTTTTAAACTCTTTCTCCGGATCATCTGTTGCACAGTAAGATCTCTTGGGTGCAAAATAATAGCCATACATATATCCCCAGAAATTAACACGTCCCTGTGTATGCTTCTCAGATACCATTTTCTCAGATTCAGAATTCTTACAGGTACCGCTTTCCATAAATTCATATGCAGGCATCAGTTCAATTGTATTGATACCAAGCTCTTTCCAGTACGGGATCATTTCCTCCAGTGCCTGAAAAGTTCCCTTTGTACCGGTTATCGTCCGATTCGCTTTTGTATATCCGCGCACATGCAGTTTATAAAGGATCATTTCGTGATATGGAATAGCCGGATTTTTGTCGTTCTCCCAGTCAAAAACTTCTTTTTTAAGAAATCCTCCCCTGACTTTGTGCGGATTCGTACCCACCTCTGCACCAAAGCGTTCCCGTCCCAGAATCCTGTACGCACAGGGATCAGTATACACCTTTCCATTTATCAGAAAATTGTACTCGTACTCTTTCAGATTAAAATCCGGAATATACATTGCATATACATTTCCGGTTCTGTTTTCTTCTGTAAAAGGAATCTCCACATAAGGTTTTGCTGATCTCTTTTTGTAGAGAATCAGAGATGCTCTGCTGTCTTCCGGTACCTCAACTGCAAAATTACAGCCATCTGCCAACGGATTTGCACCAGGCACAAGAGCCAGCCCCTTTTCTGTTTTCATCTTTCTGCTCTCAGCCATCTCTTTCTCTCCTTCATATTTTTTCTTGTTGCTCATTACACTTTTCAGAAATACTACACAACGCTATAATGTAATCTGAAGTTCTACCGGACAATGATCGGAACCCATAATTTCAGAATGGATTTCTGCGCCTTCAAGCTTATCCTTCAACTGTGGAGACGTGATAAAATAGTCAATTCTCCACCCTGCATTCTTCTCTCTTGCCTTGAATCTGTAAGACCACCATGAATATCTGCCCTCTACATCCGGATAAAAATAACGGAATGTATCGATAAATCCACTCTCCAGCACCTTACCAAAGCATGCTCTCTCTTCATCTGTAAATCCGGCATTTTTCCGGTTGGTCTTAGGATTCTTCAGGTCGATCTCCTGATGTGCCACATTGAAATCCCCGCAGCAGATTACAGGCTTACTTTCCTGCAATTTCAACAAGTATGCCAGAAAATCCTCTTCCCAGTGCATACGGTATTCCAGTCTGCGCAGTTCACTCTGGGAATTTGGTGTATATACAGTCACCAGATAAAATTTTTCATATTCCAGGGTGATCACACGCCCTTCTTTGTCATGTTCCTCAATTCCAATTCCATACGCCACAGACAGTGGCTCTTTCTTTGTAAAAACAGCAGTTCCGGAATATCCCCGTCTGTTGGCATAATTCCAGTACTGATAATATCCCGGAAGTTCCAGCTTCACCTGCCCCTGCTGGCATTTCGTTTCCTGCAGGCAGAAAATATCCGCATCAAGTGCTGCAAAGCTCTCTTCAAACCCTTTGCCAATGCATGCACGTATACCATTTACATTCCATGAGATTAATTTCATAATCAACTGATCCCCTTTGTTTTCTTATTAGCCCTATTCAGCATTTGCTAACGATTCTCCCCTGAACGCTTCTGGTCTATTATAGCACGTTTCATGACTGTAAAAAACCTCTTTTTCTCCGGTTTCTGCTCATTGCATTTTTTTCTGGTTTCTGCTACAATGAACTGACATCAGATAAACATAGTCCCTGATAAATAAGAAAGAATGAGGAATATAAAATGAGTGACGAATTTACAGCTGGCGGATGTAACCCGAGTGACTGCGCTTCCTGCGGTGGTGGATGCAGTTCAGCCGGCGGATGCGATCCTGTTGAAAACCACAAGACAATCACCCTTACCATGGAAGACGATACAGAGGTAGAATGTGCGATCCTCACCGTTTTCCCGGTAGATGCGAAGGAATATATCGCACTTCTCCCACTTGATGAGAACGGTCAGAATGAAAGCGGCGAGGTTTACCTCTACACATTTGCCCGTACTGAGAGCGGTGATCCGATGCTTTCCAACATCGAAAGCGATGAAGAATATGCAAAAGCCGCAGTTGCTTTTGACACAGTGCTCCAGAATGCAAAAGATTCTATGGATAAGATTGACTGATCTGTTAAAGAATTTCATATGTAAGACTAAAATAAGAACCATCATCATTGATATGCTACCCTCATATAGGACAATGAAATATAAAAGTCCTATATGGGGGTAT
>NZ_JAJDMI010000263.1:0-220 GCF_020593505.1 Blautia sp. DFI.3.45 | reverse complement strand
AGTCAGCATATGGAATACTGCGCTCAAATGCACCGCCTACAGTTACAGTCTGGATGCACTGCAGAACCCCATTCTCAGCATCATACCAGAACAGATTTGCCATAAGTCCTGCACAGGAAGCATCTGCCTTTACAGAAAGTATAGCCGGGAAATCGAAAGTTCCGCTTCTTCCAAGATGGAAACCGAAATCATTCTGGTTTGTGGAAATCAGGCTGTATAA
>NZ_JAJDMI010000262.1:0-222 GCF_020593505.1 Blautia sp. DFI.3.45 | reverse complement strand
ATATAATGATGTCTAGGAGGACGTTGTAAATCTTCCATTCGTGCACGAACGGTATAGGGGCGATAAAGGCTCTATGGCTGCCATTATTCTTTTCTTTGGCATCCAAAATGGGGCTCTCTTGTGTTTCTCTCCCCGTATTCAATCTATGAGATATCAATCGTTGTACGTTAAGAACTAAAGTTACTGTCATACATGTGTTATACCAAGCTTCTCCACTATCTG
>NZ_JAJDMI010000261.1:0-223 GCF_020593505.1 Blautia sp. DFI.3.45 | reverse complement strand
AACTGTTCGGCGTTCTTTGATTCTCTGGATTCGTTCATCTATATCACGTCCTTTCTCTATCTGCTGTTCCAGTTCAGCAATTCGGTGTTCTGTTTCAGTAATAAACTGTTTTCGCTGTTCAGCTTCTGTGCCAATTTCTGCCATTGCTGATTTTCGTTTTCCAAAAGCTCTATCTTCGTTTTCTGTTCTTCCATCTTGGAAAGCAGTTCCTCGGTATTTGGCA
>NZ_JAJDMI010000035.1:0-40097 GCF_020593505.1 Blautia sp. DFI.3.45 | reverse complement strand
CAAATACTTTCTTACCGTTCTCATCACGTGTCCAAGCGTGGCAGTATGCATAGTACATACCCTGATCTACATATTTGAATGTAGTAGAAGTCTGTACCTGATTCTTACTGATAGATGTATAATCTTTGTTTGTGATGCAATCACGGTCTGTAGAAATTACATAATCATAACCTGCAGCGCCGTCAGCTTCACCAGAAAGGATAACAGTTGCTTTGTTACCAACAACTTTAACATTGCTGATTACTGGAGCACCAACATTTTCAGATTTCTTTACAGATACTTTCTGGCTTCCTGTATAGCTCTTGCTATCAGCTTTAGCTGTTACAGTAGCAGTTCCATCACCATTGTCTTTTACATCGTATTCTGTTGCTGGAACGATTACGCTACCATTAAGTACAGTAGTTGTTAATTTACCGTTTGTTTCGGAAATTTCAACTGTTGTATTAGCAATGTCTTTTTTAACAATCTTCCATGTTATATCAATAGTATATGTGTTTGTAGTGTCATTTACAACTGGATTGCTGAATACTCCAGTCCATTCACCTGTACCATTGCTCAGTTTATATCCATTTTTAAGCTTTAATGTAGCTTTTAATACTTTATTTGAAGCTGTAACATCTACATTGTTAGAAAGTCCTGTGAATTCATAATCAGTTCCTTCTACTAATGTTTTATCGCCAACCTTAATTATTACATTTGGTGTAACAGCTACACCACCAGCATATTCTGTGTCTGATACAGTAATATTTTTGCGACCTACAGTAACTCCTTCAATTGCGAAGTCCTGAGCTTTTGTATAAGTTACATCGCTTCCTTCAAATTTTGTAGAACCAGCATAGTTTCCAATACCTGTAACATAAACATATGCTTTTGGTCCGGTAATATTATTGAAATACTTGATTTCATAATCTTTACCTTCAACAAGATTCATAGTTCTATATTTAGCTACGCTTGGAACAAATTTAATGTCTTTAAATGTTTTTTCTGTTCCGTCATATCCAAATACATAATTTGTTTTGGTAAAGTCAATCTTATCACCGTTTTCATCAAATGCGTAGAATGTACCATTTAAATAGCTGGTAGTAAGTGCTCTAGGAAGAATCTTAAATCCAACTTCTTTAGTTTCACCAACAAAGTTAGTATTTGTTTTTACTGGTGCTAATGTTACTGTTGCATCACCAACATTTACATTTACTTTAGAAGTTGTTGGGTATGTAATTGCAAAATCAGAAGCGCTCAGTTCAACATCATTTAATGTGATTTTAAAATTAGAAGTTGTTGGCTTAATCTGACTTCCTGTATAGGTAAATGCTTCTTTTTCTGCGTCAGTAGTAGCTTTTGCTTCAACTTTAACATCACTCAGATTTGCTTTGTTAATTGTAAATTTAGCTGTCTGAGTTCCAGAATAATCACCTTTTCCTACAACAGTTACTGTAGCTTCACCAGCATTTTTGTTGTTAGAGCAGGACTGGATTTCATAATCAATACCAGATGCCAGTTCTACACCATCAACTGTTAATTTTACAGTCGGTGTAATTGCTTTTCCAGTATAAGTATAAGATCCTACAACTTCAAGTTTTGCATTAGTATCAGCGATATCTTTGTTAGTTACAGTTGTTGTTTTGGAAGCAGTAACTTCAGTTGTACCAGTTGTATAGTTTTTGTTTTTAATATCTGTTTCTACTAATTTTGTAGTAATTGTTGCACCTACTGAAACAGGAGTTGTGCTTGAAGTATATGTTAATTTATATGCATCTGCCGGAACATCTTTTTTCTTTCCTGTAGCGCCTGCTTTAACAGTAACTTTTCCATCCATGTAGTCAGATGCGGTCTGAAGACTTCCATTGTACTGAACTTTTTCAGGAACAGTAATATCTGCAGCTTCGATTACTGCGGCATTAATTGCAAATGTACCAATTTTAACACGGCCACTATAGTTTCCAGTACCTACAATGTAAACTTCTACGTCTTTTTTGGAAACAGCCTTAGCATTTGTGTTATCATTTACATACTCTACTTTGTAATCACTTGTAGATAAGTTAACATTTGTAGTTCCACTAACAAATTTAACATCTTTAATATCTTTAGTGATTGCCTCACCAGTGTATGTTTCAGCTCCTAAATCTTCAGCAGAATTTGCTTGTTTATCTTTAGTTGTGCCAAGTGTATATCTTAATCCATCTACTGTAAGTTTATTTAATGTTACAGAAAGATTTACGGTTGTGTTTCCGATAACGTTTGTATTATCACCATTTACAGAAACAGATAAAGTTGTCGCACCACTTGCTAAAGTTGCTGGAGCAACAGTAATAGCAGAAGAAATATAAGATGTTACCTCTGTGTCGCCAATGTAGAAATGAATTGCATTCTTTACAGCTGTTGCATTAGATGCATCATCTTTTCCAATACTGTCAGTAACAATTTTGAAATCTGACATCTGATTAGCAACAACTTTAACTTTATCTGTTGTAACTTTTATTACATTACCTGTATAATTGCGATTTGTTTTTTCATCTTTATCTAAGGAGTCTGTAGCAATGCTCAATGTGCTTTCAGTGCCAACAGCAGTTAATCCACTTCCAGTAACTGTATATACAGATGTTGGAAGAGTTTCTCCTGTTACAGTGTCTTTAACTGTTACATAATCAGAAGAGATTTTAGATCTTTCTGCATAAGAAACAGTATTTTTCTTTAATGTTAATTCTAATTTGTCTGGATTCAGAGTACGTTTGTTAATTATAAAAGGTGCTTTAATCTGTCCTGTATATCCTGCTTTGTCTACAGTAGCAACAACCTGAAGTGTTTTTCCAGCAGGTGTAGCATTTACAAGATCGTCTCCCTCATATGTATACTTAAAGTCATTATATGAAAGACCTGAAATACCAGCAATTGTAAATCCAGCAATCTGAGTATCACTAAATGCCACCTGTTTACCAGTATAAGCTACAGTTGCGCCACCAAGATTTAATGTCGCAGATGAAACATCTACACTCTTAATTTCAATGCCTTCAATTGTAGTTTTAAATCCAGCATTAGCACCCGTTCCTGTAATCTCTACAGATACAATATGACCAGCATCAGTAGATACAAAAGTAGCTGATGTTAATTTACTATTTAAATCAGCAACACTTGTAGCACTTCCAGTATAAGTTCCTGAATGACCAACAACTTCTTTGCCATCAATACGAACTTTATAATCAAAGTTTGCAACATCAGTGCTACCATCTTTAAGATCACCAGATACAGCCAAAGCGCCTGTCCAATTTGCTAATGTTAATTTAGGTGCAGTTGCAGTTGCAACATCTGTCACGTCAGTAGTATTTTCTACAACCGGAGCTTCTGTAGCATCATCAGAAAATGTTTCAGCAGCCGGAGCTTCAGTCTCAACGGCAGCATCAGTACCATCGCTGAACTCAGCAGCCCATACCGGCACATTAGAAGTAGCAAGCATTGCAACAACAAGTGACATACTTAATGTCTTTTTTGCCATGCCCTTCTTTGTGTTTTTAATCTTTGTCATGATTATAGTTCCCCTTTGGGTGGTGGACAGGTTAATTTTTGATTAAAAAGCACATTCTCTGATTAGAAATTCATGCACAACCCTGAAAAAATAGTTATTTATAACTGCCTTTTTTACGCATTAGAGCGGTATTTTTGTAGTTATATGTTCTTTTACAGCCGACAGAAGGAGAAAAAAGAACAGATCAAACAATCCGACTCTGTACTTTTCAGATTTTTAATAATTTTTATAGTTCCTTTCGTGGAAACAAGGTAATAATTATGCTATATTGATAACAGAAATAAATCAACGGGAGGTGCTGGATACGGCGGAAAAAAATAAGATCAAACCGGATACCATACTGAAGAACTTCTGGAGAGACAACAGACATTTTGCGGATCTGTTCAATGCAGTATTTTTTAACGGGGAACAGGTGCTGAAGCCGCAGGATCTTACAGAAGCAGATACGGATGTTTCCTCCATGCTGAAATTTAACGGTCATGCGGAAACAGTACAGAAGATCCTGGATGTTGTAAAGAAGACGGCATATGGTGTGGACTTTGTTCTCTGGGGACTGGAAAATCAGGCAAAGATCCACTATGCGATGCCGCTGCGCCATATGGTCGGAGATGCGTTTTCTTACATGAAAGAATATGATGAGATTGCAGCAGTAAATAAGAAAAACGGGGATTTCCATTCAGCGGATGAATTCCTGTCAGGTTTTAAGAAGACCGATCGGCTGCATCCGGTAATCAGTTTGTGTGTATACTATGGAGAAAGTGAATGGGATGGTCCGTTTTCCCTGAAGGATATGCTGGAGATTCCTGAAAAGATAGAACCACTGGTATCTGATTACCATATGAACCTGGTACAGGTAAGATCAAGTGGAGGGCTGTGTTTTAGCGATCCGGATGTAAATATGGTGTTTGACGTGAGCCGCTTGATCTATGCCAGGGATTATACAAAGATCAATGAAGTTTACAGGGATCATAATATTCCGGCAGATCTTGGACTTGTGATAGGAGCCATTACAGAATCACAGAAGCTGATCGATCATGCTTTGGAATTGGAGCAGAAAGGAGGGCAGATTAATATGTGTAATGCATTGGAAGAGTTAAGGCAGGAAGGTGTCGAGGAAGGAAGAAAAGAAGGCATTCGTGCGACTGTAAGAACCTGCAGGAATTTTAATATCAGTGAAGCAGATACAGTCAGAAACATCATGAATGAATTTTCCCTGTCACAGGAAGAGGCTGTCAATTATGTAAAAAAATACTGGTAAATGAAAAATTCTATCAGGAAGAGCCTTAACAATGCGTAAAAAGTTTTCAGCCATATCAGAGAGATATGGCTGAAGATGTTTTTTCTTCGTTTCCGAAGATGTGAAAGCGAGAAGAACTACCGGCCGGAGTCTGCTTTTGCCTGTTGTATCTGCCACATTCTATATGCAAAATACCGCATATAAAGGCACGATTCGATAAGCTTCTTTTTGCCTGAAGTCTTCGGCAGAGATTAAATACATTTGCGTGGGTGCAGGAGAGAGAGAAGATTTATTCAGCTGCATAAGGTTCCTGCATTTCTGATGTGGGGTGGTGCGGTAGTCTATGGCAATAAAATGACTGTTTTTGGACAGTAAAAAGGGAACTTCCGCCTGGTTGCCGTTGGACCAGTAGGAGAGGGTATAGCCATTCCGGATAAAGTGCTGTGCCAGAAAGGTTTCGATACAGGCTGTACCGGCGGTGGTTTCTTCTCCTGACAGAAGCTGGAAGGCAGGGATTTTCAGTATGCATGAGCATAATCCGGTGTCAACAGGATACAGATGTAAGGAGGTTTCCGAAGGTCTGCTGCAGACAGCTGTCTGGCAGGGAATGGCAAGTCCGGCGCTGATCAGCCACTGCAGGGGTTCATGATAGACTTTAGCAGTAGCACCTTTTGCAATGCGGGTGTACTGGAATTTACGGCTGGTTCTGCCGAGTTGTGCAGGGATCGAGAGCCAGGCATTGCGGCAGTGGCGGGCGGTTCCTTTTGGAGCCAGGGCAGTAATATCGCTGAGAAAAAGATTAAGGAGCTTTTGCTGGGTGTCAGGTACCAGCAGGAGCTTCTTTTCTTTTTTGTATTCCATAATGGCAGCAGGCATTCCGCCGATAATCAGATAGAGACGGAACTGTGACAGGGCTTTTTCGTGGAGTTTCTTTCCCATTGGGCTGAAATCGGAGAAATGATTGCGGATTTCTCTTGTAAGGGCAAACTCAGCATTGGCCCACAGAAATTCTTCAAAATCCAGTGGATACAGAGTCAGGATATCAAAGTCGTGGACGGAGAAAGAATCAGAGTTAACCACACCTTTATAGATAGAGGCAATGTGATATTGTGGAAAGTCCAGGGCAATAGAGGTAAGAAGTGTGGAAATCTGAGGAATGCACTGGATATTGTCAAGAATCAGAAGGGAAGAGGCAGGGCGCAGTGGTTTTCCTGCACAGGTTTCCAGAAAAAGCAGTACTTCCTGTGGATCATGTGGAACAGACAGATAGTCTGTAGCAGAGCGGTCTGTTTCCAGATTGATGTAGAGTGTATGTTCGTATTGCTTATTTCCGAAGTCCATAAGTAGCCAGGTCTTGCCTGTCTGGCGAAGCCCCTGAAGGATTAAAGGTTTGCGGCCGGGATTTTTTTTCCAGTATATCAGGGAATCGGTACATTTTCTTCTCATATGGGAAATCTCCTTTTAGTCGGTGACACAGGTATAGAGTGAACGGTAACGGTACAGGACAGTTATAAATGATCAGCAGAGGAACGAGTTGATTGTAGAGGAATATTTATGACATCATTATACAATGAAACTGTCGGAAAAATCTATACATAAAGATAGAAAAAAGTCGATTTACACATTTTTAAATATTTGTTATCGTAATTGTATAGACAAAATGTAATCGCTCAGGTTTTTCTTCCCGGAGGAGGAATTGTTGAATGGTTACAGTGCCGGTTACTGTTTATTCTGTGCATTGCAAGACGTGTTGCGGAATGCAGGGTGAACGGTAACAACATTGCCCGGCAAAACAACAATTATTTCATTTCATAAAGGAGGATCCCTATGAAGAGAATCAATGCAATCTACGCAAGGCAGTCAGTGGACAGAGCAGATAGTATTTCTATTGAAAGTCAGATCGAGTTCTGCAAGTACGAGTTAAAGGGTGGAAGTTTCAAAGAGTACAAGGATAAGGGTTACAGCGGCAAGAATACAGTCAGACCACAGCTTCAGCAGCTTCTGACAGATATCCGCAGAGGGGAAGTGGAGAAAGTGATCGTGTATAAGCTGGACCGGATCAGCCGTTCTATTCTGGATTTTTCCAATATGATGAATCTGTTTCAGCAGTATCAGGTGGAATTTGTCTCTTCTACAGAGAAATTTGATACTTCGACACCTATGGGACGGGCAATGTTAAATATCTGCATTGTGTTTGCGCAGCTGGAACGTGAGACTATTCAGAAGCGTGTCAGCGACGCATATTATTCCAGAAGTCAGAAAGGTTTTCGCATGGGCGGCAAGCCTCCTTATGGTTATCGGCTTGAGGAGATCCTGATGGAGGGAATCCATACAAAGAAGCTTGTGGAAGAACCCGGGGAAGCGGCAATTGTGCGGGAAATTTTTGATATGTACGAACAACCGGACACTTCTTATGGGGACATCACCAGATATTATGCGGAAAAGGGAGTGCAGTTCTACGGAAAGGAACTGATACGTTCCATGTTGGCCCAGCTTTTGAGAAATCCGGTATATGTGCGGGCTGATATGGATGTGTACCGTTTTTTCAGGAGCCATGGAACCAATATAGTAGGCAGTCCGGAGCAGTTTGACGGGATTCATGGATGTTATCTTTATCAGGGGCGGGATGCGCAGACAGATAAGCTGCAGAATCTTAAGGGTCATATGCTGGTGGTGGCACCTCATGAAGGGCTTGTGTCTTCGGAGCAGTGGCTGAACTGCAGGATCAAGCTTATGAGAAATAAAACGATTCAGGCCAATAGGAAAGCTGTGAATACATGGCTGGCAGGGAAAGTGAAATGTGGCAATTGCGGATACGCACTTATGAGTATTAAAATACAGTCCGGTAAACAGTACCTGAGATGTACGAAGCGTCTGAACAACAAAGCCTGCCCGGGGTGCGGGAAGGTTTATACTGAAGATGTGGAGAATTATGTATATAAAGAGATGGTACGTAAGCTGCGCGAAGGACAGTCTCCTGCCGCTTATACGAAGTTAAAGGAAAATCCGCAGGTAAAGCAGATTTACAGGGAGATTGAGGAAATGGAAAAGGAGATTTCTCTGCTTGTGGATTCTCTGGCAGGTGCCGGAGAAACACTGACAGATTATATTAATCAGAGAGTGGAAGAAATAGACCAGATACATCAGTTAAAGCTGGAGAAATTATCGGTGCTTGCGGAGAATCATGCGACACCGGAGCAGATGGAAAAGGTAGCATCTAATGTAAGTCTGTGGGGAGAGATTGATTTTGAGGAGAAGAGGTTTACAGTTGATAAGATGATCAGGTCACTTAAGGTATTTCCCGGATCAGTCCAGATACAATGGAAATTCTGATATATAACAGTCCGGCAGAGCGTAAATTTTTGTCTTTACGCTCTGCCGATGGTCTTATTATTTTTCGGTTAGTGTTTTGTTCTTTATAAGCATTTCGCGAATTACGTTTTGCGTATATTCTCCGACATGCCTCTTATCTTCTTTGCTCAGTTCATCCGGATAGATCGGCTTACCGTATTCTACTACAACTTTTGCAGGAGATATCTTCGGGAAGTGTGCCTCGAAAATGTTGGCTGAATTGCTGATCGCAATTGGGATGATCGGGCAATTGGCCTTGGTAGCGATTTTGAAGCTTCCTTCATGGAAGGGAAGCATGTCCAGCTCATCTTTATTTCTGTTTCGGGTTCCTTCCGGGAAAATACAGATGGAAATTCCGGATTTTACTTTGTCTACTGCGGTCAGGATCGTTTTGAGTCCCTGTTTGATGTCTTTCCTGTCAAGGAAGAGACAGTGGAGATAACGCATCCATGTGGAAAGAAGAGGAATTTTCTCCATCTCTTTTTTGGCAATGTAGCCTGTACGGATCGGACAGCGGGAGTAAGTAAGAAGTATGTCGAAGTAGCTTCTGTGGTTGCCGATATAAAGTACAGGTGTGTCCTTTGGCACATTTTCTTCTCCGATCACAGTAATCTTTGCACCAGTGATCTTAAGGATAAATCGGAATACTGCCTGGATGATCCTAAGGGAGCTGATATCCTTCTTTTCAGGAGAAAATCTGCCGATGATCCATTCGACCAGCAGGATGGGGATGGACAGGATCAGGTATCCGATCACAACAATACAGACAAGGATAAATCGTATCATTCGTTAATTCCTTTCCGGGCATTATATAATGCTGATGCCCATATATAAGTATAGAAGTTATTATAAGGAATTATGAGATATCCTGCAAGAAATAAATCATGGTATAACGATTTTTTGGCATTAAATAAAGCACTCAGGACAGGATTCTTTCCTGCAGAAAAGCAGTTACTGTCGGATATATAGCATAGAGTATGGTAATAACAGGGCTGTATCCGGCATAGAATATTTAGCGAAGAATGAGCAGGGGTACATTATGGGCAAAAGGACAGGAGGACTGCTCTGTGTGTTGCTGTTGGCTCTTTTGCCGGCGGGCTGTCAGTTTATCAGGATTGAGGAGGGCGAACGTACACCTCTGGAATATACGATCGTAAAGCAGGAGGAAATTCCGGAAGAGATTTCAGAACTGATGGAACAGAAGAAAAAGAAAGTATTTCAGATGACCTATCAGGTGGGAGATATAAGGTATCTGATGAAGGGATATGGAGAGCAGCTTACAGGAGGGTACAGTATTCAGGTGGAGGAGGTTTCCGAATCAGAGAACGCAGTATTCTGCAAGACAAGGCTGATAGGTCCGGAGAAAGCGGATGCAGGCAGTGAACCATCTTATCCCTGTATTGTCCTGAAAATCAGAAAAACAGAGAAACCGATAGAATTTTTGGGCTTTATCATAAAGTAAACAGAGAAAGGAAGGAAGCAGGTTGGAATTAAAAAAAGAAAGTATTCAGATGCTGCGGATCAAAAATAAAGCGACAGCGCAGGCGACTTTTGACGAGGACTATAATGTGCCCGATGTGAAACCGGATATCGGGAGACTGGTGCAGAGCAAAGCGGATGTTTCCATGGAGGAAGTGAGGCTGAGTGAAGGAAGAGCGCTTCTTAAAGGGACATTAAATGCAGATTTGCTTTATGTGGGGGAAAAAGAGGGCAGGATTTACAGCCTTTCTGCGAAGCTTCCGCTGGATGAGATGATTAATCTGGAGGGAATCGAAGGGGGAGATAAGCTGTGTCTGAAATGGGAGATTGAGGATCTCAGTGTTCATATGATCCATTCCAGAAAATTGAATATTAAAGCAATTGTAACTTTTTATGCAGTGGTAGATGAACTGGCAGTCGTTGAACTTCCGGTTTCTGCAGAGGATCAGGAAGTCTCTGTGAAAACGGAGAAAGTCCGGCTTATGAGTCTTCGTGTACATAAAAAAGATACTCTGCGCATTAAGGATGATATTACTCTTGCGTCAAACAGACCGAATGTAGAAAACCTTCTGTGGTATATGGCTGAACCGAGGAATCTGGACCTGCGGCCGGGAGAGAACAAACTCCGGGTGAAAGGAGAGCTTGCGGTTTTTCTTCTGTATACAGGGTATGAAGAGGAGAATCCACCTCAGTGGCTGGAGTATACCATGCCTTTTTCCAATGAGATGGAATGCAGTGGCTGTATGGAAGATCTGATCCCACATATTGAGGTGTCTCTTCTTCATCAGGGGATAGAGGTAAAGCCTGATCCGGATGGTGAAGAACGTATCCTGCAGGTGGATGTGGTACTGGAATTAAATATGAAAATGTACAGGGAAGAGGAGCATGAACTTCTTCTTGATGCATACAGCCCACACAAAGAATGTGTTCTTCATCGGAAAAAGGAAATGTTGGAAAGTCTTCTGGTACGAAATTTTTCCAGGTGTCGTCTGACAGACCGGATAGAAGTTAAGGAGAGTCAGGGAAAAGTTTTGCAGCTTTGCCACAGCAGCGGTAAGGTAAAAGTAGATAAGACCAGGATTACGGATAAGGGAATTGTGGCAGAAGGAATTGTGGCACTCAAGATCCTGTATATTATTGGAAATGATGAAATGCCGTTTTATTCTATGGATGCCATGCTTCCGTTTACCCATCTGATCGAGGCAGAAGAGATCGGGAAGGATTGCACATATTTACTTCAGGCTGACCTTGAACAGCTTTCCACTGCAATGGCAGATGGGGATGAGATTGAAGTCAAGGCGGCGGTGGGACTGAATGTGCTTGTGTTCAGACAGTGGGAAGAGCAGCTTATTGAATCTGTGGAAGAACAGCCGCTGGATCGTAAGAAACTGGAAAGTATGCCGGGAATTACGGTCTATATTGTAAAGGCCGGAGATACCCTGTGGGATATTGCAAAGAAATTTTATACAACTGTGGATGAGATTTCGGGTGTGAACAGTCTTACGGAAAAAGAGGTAAAGCCGGGGCAGTCGTTAATTCTTGTCAGGCAGGGATGATAATGAAAAAAATTTCCGGAAAAAATGAAAACTCCTATATTGAAAACTAAAAAAAAATGATTTAAAATATGCGCAAAGAGTTTTATTGTATACAAAGTACAAATATAATTGCGAAAGTATAGTTATATACGGATGATATTGTTGGAAACGGAGGATTTTATGCGTTTACGTGCATTGGCGAAGATAAATCTGGGACTGGATATTCTCAGAAAGAGAGAGGATGGCTATCATGAAGTCCGGATGATCATGCAGACGATACAGATGTATGATGTTCTGGAGATGAAGAGGGTGAGGAAGCCGGGGATTTCCCTGTCTGTCAATTATTCCTATATTCCGAATGATGAACGAAATCTGGTGTATAAGGCGGCGAAGCTTCTGATGGATGAATTTCAGGTTAAGGGTGGTGTGGATATCCATCTTGAGAAATTTATTCCTGTGGCAGCAGGTATGGCAGGCGGAAGCTCGGATGCGGCAGCTGCACTGGTGGGGATCAACCGGCTTTTTAAACTGGGACTGAGCCAGAAGGAGCTGATGGATCGTGCTGTGAATATCGGGGCAGATGTTCCGTACTGCGTGATGAGAGGAACTGCCCTGGCAGAGGGAATCGGGGAGAAACTGACCAGGATCACTCAGGTGCCGGACTGTTTTGTACTGATCGGTAAGCCCGGAATCAATGTTTCCACCAAAGCTGCCTATGAGAGCCTTCCGCTGGATAAGATTTCTTCTCATCCGGATATTGACGGGATGATAGGAGATATAGAACGTGGAGATCTTCTGGCAATGACACAGAAGATGGGAAATGTTTTTGAGCCGGGAATTATAGAGAAATATCCTGTAATTGGCGAAATCAAAGCACTGATGGAGAGTCATGGTGCGTTAAAGGCGATGATGAGTGGAAGTGGTCCTACAGTGTTCGGAATCTTTGATGATCGTGAGAAGATGGAGGCGGCAGCAGAGGTTCTCAGAGAGAGCCGGCTGGCGAAGACGGTTTTTGCCACAGAAGTAACGAAAGCAGGAGGGAATACAAATGACAAGTGATTTTTCAGTAAATATGAATGAATATCTTCCATTAAGGGATGTGGTTTTTAATACGCTGCGTCAGGCAATCCTGAAGGGCGAACTGAAACCTGGTGAGAGACTGATGGAGATTGCGCTGGCAGAGAGACTTGGCGTGAGCAGAACTCCTATCAGAGAGGCAATGCGTAAGCTGGAGCAGGAAGGTCTGGTAGTGATGATCCCGAGACGTGGTGCTCAGGTTGCCAATATCACAGAGAAGGATCTGAATGATGTTCTGGAGGTTCGTATTGCTCTTGAGAATGTAGCTATTGAGAAAGCATGTGCCCGTATGACTGAAGAAGAAATGAGGAGACTCTGGCTTGCTGCCAAGGAGTTTGAACATACGATCGCAGAGGGAAATCTTGTTAAGCTTGCGGAGGCTGACGTTGCATTCCATGAGGTTATTTATCAGGCTTCTGATAATAAGAGGCTGATCCAGGTACTCAACAATATGCGTGAGCAGATTTATCGTTATCGTGTGGAATATCTGAAAGAAGGTGAAACACGAGATGTTCTGGTGAAGGAACATGAGGAACTGACAAAGGCGATCAGAGAGCGCGACGTGGAACGCGCGAAACAGCTTTCTTTCCAGCATATCGAGAATCAGAGAATGGCTATCATGCGTTCTATTGAGGCTGAGGATGCAGAACGTGAGCGTGCAGAGAAAGAGAAATCCAGGGGACACAGATAAGAATGGTATAATATCTGAATATCGGGAAATTCTAAGAGAGGCGGGATGCCTCTCTTTTTTTGCGCATCCATGTGTGTAAGTGGGTTTATGAATATTGCCGATTGGCAACAGATCTGTCTGGTACATCGAAAACGATGTACCGGTATGAAACGAGGTGGGAAATTATTGAAGAAACTGGAAGAATCCCGGAAAGTATCTGCAAATCTGAGGGAGAATGAGAAATATCTGCGAAGCAGACTGGAAAATTGCAGTGATATTCTGATCCGTCCCATGCGGCTGGGAGATAAACATAAGGTGGACTGCCTTATGGTCTATATAGAAGTTGCGGTTTCCAACATGATGCTGGATGATTCTGCTCTTGGAAAGATGATCAATCATTTCTGGGAGATTTCGCCGGAGGATATTCAGGAATTTGTCAGGCATAACAGTCTTGGGATCGCAGATGTAAAGAAACTGGAGAATCTTGACGAGTCCATAGATGCCATGCTTGCAGGGAATGCAGTGTTTTTCATAGATGGATATGACAAGGCGATGAAAATCTCCAGCAAAGGTTATCCATCCACAGGTGTGATGGAGGCAGAATCGGAAAAGGTGCTGCGGGGTTCCAGGGAAGGATTTTCGGACAGTGTGAAAAGTAACAGTGCACTGATAAGAAAAAGGCTTCGTGATACCAGACTCAAGGTGGAAGAATATAAAATCGGTGTGCGCTCTCATACCTTAACGCAGGTGTTATACATGGATGACCTGGTACATGAGGGACTTCTGGAAGAAGTGAAGGAACGGCTGGAAGAATTTCAGATTGACGGAATCCTTGACAGCGGTATGCTTGAACAGCTGACAGAAGATGTGTGGTATTCTCCTTTTCCTCAGTATCAGACAACGGAACGTCCGGATCGTGCTGTGCAGGAAATCCTGAAAGGTAAGGTTGTGATTCTGTGTGATAATTCTCCGGAAGCATTGATCCTTCCGGGAAATTTTAGCAGTTTCATGGAGAGCAGCGAGGACTGGTATCACAGGTTCGAGATGGCTTCCTTTCTCAGAATACTGCGATATCTGGCTGTGATCATGGCGACTGTTCTGCCGGGACTTTACCTGGCAGTGATACGTTTCCATACACAGATTCTGCCATCTGCACTGATACTGTCTTTTGCTGAGGCGAGGGAAGGAGTGCCCTTTTCCAGTGTGGTGGAACTGATTTTTCTGGAACTGGCTTTTGAACTGATTCGGGAGGCTGGGGTGAGAGTTCCGGGATCTCTGGGAAATGCTATTGGCATTGTTGGCGGACTGGTGATCGGACAGGCAGCGGTAGAGGCAAATCTTGTGAGTCCGATCGTGGTGATGATCGTGGCGTTGACTGCGCTTGGCTCTATGACTGTTCCAAATGAAGAGTTTGCAGCAGCATTTCGGCTGGTGAAGTATGGGTTTCTGATCCTGGGAGGTTATCTGGGAATTTACGGAATCGTGCTGGGAATATATCTGGTTATAGGGCACCTGGCAGGCCTGATAAGTTTTGGTATTCCTTATCTGGTTCCTTTTATAAAGAAAGAACAGAAGGGCAGCAGAGGAGAAGGGGTTCTGAGAGTTCCGCTGCGCAAGAGGGTATTACGACCGCTTTATGCAAGAGAGGAGCAGAAAATCCGTTTGAAGAGAAAGGAGTTCGGTTCATGAGATTTGCAGAGAATAACAGAATTTCCCACAGGCAGCTGTACAGGCAGATGATACTGGCATTACTGGCACCATTTATGCTCTGCGTTTTCGGAAAGAGTGGAATGAACGGGATCAGTGCAGTGGCGGGAATGATTTTTGCACTGATATTGCTTGGGTTTTATGTAATCTGGCTGATACGGCTGACACCTTCATTTGAAGATCCGGTAAAGTCTGCAGGTGCTTTTGCGGGAAGGCTGATCGGGATTTTTTTTCTGATCTATGTGTTGATGGCGGGGGGATATCTGCTGGCACTTCTCAGGAGGCTGGTTCCTGTAAAGCTGATCACAGGAGTATCCGGCCGATGGATTGCATTCTGGGCGGTTCTGGTATGTTCTGTCGGAACCTGCAAAGGTGTACAGAGAAGAGGAAGAATGGCGGAAGTATCAGGTGGTCTGCTTCTTGGCGGGATTATGATAATGATGATACTTTGTGTGCCACAGGCAAAAACGGAATATCTCATGGGAGAAATCCGGTGGGAGGAGCTTACAGTGAGAAATGTCAGTCAGTCTTTTTATGGAACTCTGTGTGCTTTTTCGCCGGTTGCATTGCTGCCATTTCTGTTGGGAAATGTGGAGAAATACGGAAGTGCGGGAAAGACGGTGGCAGGAGGGATCCTGACACTTGGCGGGATTCTTATTGGAATGGAGCTTCTGCTTCCGGCAGTTCTGGGATATGACAGGGTAGCGGCGGAAAGTTATCCGGTCCTGCCTCTGCTGGCAGGCGCAGATCTTCCGGGAAACGTATTGGCCAGATTTGACATCCTGTGGATGGGATTTCTGCTTTACAGCCTGCTTTTTGCAATAGGGAGTCTGCTGTATTATGGAAATCAGATTATCGGGAAATCTCATCCTGGTAGGGGGAGGTTCTGGCTTCCGGCACTGGTTTTCCTGATTTCGCTTCTGGAAGAAGAGGGAAAAGGAATACTGGATTATTTTGGATGGTGTCTGGCGCATATTTTCGTTCCGGGAATTCTCATCTGTCAGTTTTATATGTTTATCAGAGGAAAGGGACACCGCAGGAAGCAGAGGAAAAGGGCAGTCGGTGTGGTGACCGGGATTTTGTCAGTCAGTCTTTTTATGAGCGGATGTGGTGCGGCTGTGGAACCGGAGAAGAGAATGTATCCTATGGCACTTGGCGTGGATGCCTCAGAAGAAGGAATCTGTCTTACCTATGGGATGCCGGATCTTTCTGAGAGTACGGGGCAGGGAAAAGAGGAAGAAGATGGCGGTTCCCGGGTTCTGCAGATCAGTGGTGCTGATTTCACCCGGATTGAAAAAATGTATGATCAGTCACAGGAAAAACTTCTTGATATGGGGCATCTGCAGGTTCTGGTCATGGGGAGAACACTGGTGGAGGACGGAAGATGGAGAATGGTGCTGGATTATCTGAAACAGGAGATTTTTGTGGGGGAAGATCTTTATGTGTTTGAAGCGGAGGACGCAGGGGAGATCCTGAACTGGCATGGAGAGGATAATTCATCAGCAGGAGAATATATTATAGGACTGATCCGAAACAGAATGTCAGGAGGAAATATTACGGCTGTGACACTCAGAGAGCTTTTCTATGAAAAATATAAAGAAGATAAAATCCTGCGACTTCCGATTGTGAAGATCAGAAATGGAAGTCTGGAAGTGGAAGTATAAATCAGGAAAATATTGGCATAATCCAAATATTAAAGTGCTGTCTGGAAATTCCATATAAAATAAGAAAATATATAGGAAAATAACAAAGGCAGATATGGTAACTGATAAGATATAACAGGAGAGAGGGACAATGATGAATAAAAAGAGTAAGAACAAAAAATTAAGAAGAAAACTGTCGTTTGTTCTGTTCGTGGCAGCTGTTGGTGTTCTTATGATGAGAGCAATGCCGGGAATGTCCGGGAAGATAGCAAAAATCGCTGAAAGACGACAGGAACAGGCTGCAGTTACTGCATGGTGGGGGACATTGTACCCGAAATTCTGCTTCTCGCAGTTCCCTGAGGAAAATAAAGGACAGAAAGATGACATAAAGATATCCTTCTGGCTTGCACAGGCTCTTGATTGGTGATAGAATAGTGAGACAATCAATAGAGATGGAGAATAGAAATCAATGAAAATAGACAGAGAGGCACCGATAGGAGTATTTGATTCCGGTGTGGGAGGGCTGACTGTTGCGCGTGAGATCATGCGTAATCTTCCTTCAGAAAAAATCGTATATTTTGGTGATACGGCGAGAGTGCCTTACGGAAGCAAATCGAAAGAAACTATCATCCGGTATTCCCGGCAGATCATTCGTTTTCTTCAGCAGCAGCAGGTAAAGGCGATTGTGGTTGCATGTAATACAGCCAGCGCTTTTGCCCTGGATGCAGTGAGGGATGAGTTTGACATTCCCATCATTGGCGTGATAGAACCGGGTGCGAAGGTGGCGGCTGCCCAGACCAGAAATAAGAGGGTAGGAATCATTGGTACTGTGGGAACTGTAGGAAGTGGGATACATGCAGAGTATCTGAAGCATCTGGATCCGGAGATCACTGTTTTCGGCAAAGCATGTCCGCTGTTTGTGCCACTGGTAGAAGAAGGGTGGCTTCATGATCCGGTGACTGATGAGGTCGCTGCCAGATATCTGAAGGAACTTCAGGATAAGCAGGTGGATACACTGATATTGGGATGTACTCATTATCCATTGCTTCGTTCCACCATCAGAAAGATCATGGGAGACGGAGTATGTCTGGTGAATCCGGCTTATGAAACCGCACTGGAGCTGGGAAGGCTTCTGGAGGAAAAAGGACTTGCCGGTGAAGGTACACAGAAGAATGAATTTCCGTATCGCTTCTATGTGAGTGATCTGGCAGATGAGTTTAAGGCATTTGCCAATTCGATTCTTCCATATGATGTGGAGATGACGAAAAAAATAGATATTGAGAAGTATTAAAAACAGCAGATTGCTGAATGGTTATAATATAGATACATAAAAACAGGTTTTGAACAGTATAAAAACAGGAGTATGAGAAGAATGGATAAAGAAGTGCTGATTCATGTAAGGGGACTTCAGACAATGGATGCAGACGGTGAACAGGAACCTCTGGAGATTGTTGTACCGGGACAGTATTATTTCCGGAACGGAAGTCATTATCTGCGCTATGAGGAAGTCATGGAGGATTTTGCAGAACCTACCGTCAATTACATAAAAATTTCCCAGAAGGGAATGGAGGTCCGCAAGAAAGGTGTGGTCAATGTTCATATGGTTTTTGAACAGGGTAAGAAGAATATGACTTACTATACCACTCCCTATGGAACCATTGAAATGGGGATTGCGGCGACGAATCTGAATCTGCAGGAGAGTGATGGCGGTCTTGATATGAAAGTGGATTATGCGCTTGATATGAACCAGGAGCATGTGGCAGACTGTTATCTTGCGATTAAGGCACAGCCAAAGGACTGTAAGAATTTTACAATTTGATCAGATCTGGTAAGTTCTCTGCTTCGTTGCAGATATCTGTCTGATCCAAACAGAAAAAGGTCAGTGATCTGTGTGTATGGATGACACGATTCACTGACCTTTAGTTTATATGTCTGACTGCATTTATCTGGCAGTTTTGTCTTTCTTGAATTTTGCAAAGAAACCTTTCTTTTTGGGAGCCGGTGTCTGAAGGGAACCGCGGATTCCTTTTACGCCTACAATATAAAGACCGCTTACTTCGGCTTTGATTTCTTTCTTAAGCGGAATCAGGTCGAAAACCTTCTCATCTGCGATCATGATCGCAATCTTTGGTCCGATTTTAGCTTTAACGATTGGAAGCTTGGAACGGCGCATAAGTTTAGGTGTCTGTTCAATTACCATCTGAGGAAGTCCGGATTCTTTCAGTGGCATCCTCTTTTTATCGATAACCAGCATGGAAACGGTTTGTTTAGTTGCTTCAATCTGAGCCTGCTGTTCTTCCTGTTTCTTCTGGGCTTTTTTTCCGAAGAAATATAAACCGATCAGTGCAGCGATCAGGATAACAAGAATGACCAGAAGGACTATTGTTACTGTACTCATTTGCATCCTCCCTAATGTATGTGTTTTCACAGGGACTGTTGGTACGGACAGTCCATTGCATAAAAATTATTTTATCATTAAATAAGGTAAAACGCAATTGCAAAAAAAGAATTAATGGATGGAAAGCGGTAGAAATTTACATTATGAAAGGTTATAATTGTAGCAAAACTGTAATGCGACAATATTTGCCGGAGCGAACAGTAGTGGGAAATATGCGGAACAGTTAAAGCCATTTTTACAGGATGGAATCATAATGTGTGGTTATAATATATGTAACGGGAATTGTGGAGTTATTTTGTGACAGAATAATTTGTGGGTAAAAAATGGATATGATAAAAAGGAGAAAAGCATGAGCGAATTAAAGCCCGACTCTGAGAAGAAAGAGGAGCGACTTTCAGATAAGGAAAAAGTAAATACAGAAAAGACAAATGCAGAAGAACCAAATGCAGAAGAACTAAATGCAGAAGAGCTAAATGCAGAAAAACCAAATGCAGAAAAACCAAATGTAGAAAAACTAAATGAAGAAAAACCAAATACAGAAGAGATAGACGAAGAATCTCCGGCAGCAAGCGAGGACGAAGATTTCTTTTTTGATGATAATAAAGCTTATGAAGCCCGTAGGGCAGCCAGACTGGAACGCCGCAATAAACTTCGCCGCAGAAAAAAAAGACTGCGTATCGCAGGCTGCATAGTGGTGGCGGCAGCCGCTGCAATTGGGATTGGAATAGGATTTTACGGGGAAGAACTGCAGAATTTTGTCAGTGAGCAGCAGGTTAAGATTGCGCAGATGGTGAAATCTGCAGACAGGAAAACAGAAGAAGAAAAAACAGCTCAGCAGACAAATGCAGAGGCAGAAGCTGAGAATGCGGTGACACCTGAAGTTCAGGATACGGATGGACTGAGTGAAGAGGACAAAATTCTTTACAGGCAGGCAAAGTATGCTGCAAAACAGTATGATTATGATAAAGCCATAAGTATGCTGCAAAACAGTGAGACTTATCAGACAAGTGAGAAGTTTCAGCATGCGGTTAAGGTTTATCAGAAAAAGAAGGAATCCTGCGTTTCCTGGCCGTTAGACCAGGTGACACACGTCTTTTATCATACTCTGATCAAAGATACCGGTAAGGCTTTTGACGGGGATTACAAGTCAGGAGATTACGATCAGGTTATGACAACGATTGATGAATTTAACCAGATTACTCAGAGCATGTATGATAAGGGATATGTCATGGTCAGCATTTATGACATGGCGACAGCGGATGAAAATGGGAATATGAATGCAGGGGAGATTCTCCTTCCTCCGGGTAAAGTACCGTTTGTGCTTTCGCAGGATGATGTGTGTTATTATCATTATATGGACGGGGACGGATTTGCAACCAAACTTATCGTAGATGAGGAAGGAAAAATCCGCAATGAATATGTGGAAGATGATGGCAGTATTTCCGTAGGCGATTATGATATGGTTCCTCTGATCGATCGTTTTGTAGAGGAACATCCTGATTTTTCTTACAGAGGTGCTAAAGGAATTGTTGCCCTTACCGGTTACAATGGAATTCTTGGTTATCGCACAGACAGCAGTTATGAAACCCGTCCGGATGATCTGGATGCAGATAAAGTAAAATGGCTGGATGAGCATCCGGATTTTAATCTGAATACAGAGAGAGAAAATGCAGCCAGAGTAGCGCAGGCTATGAAAGATGAAGGCTGGCTGTTTGCAAGCCACACATGGGGACATCAGAATGTAAGTCAGATCAGTCTGGAGAGATTACAGGCAGATACACAGAAGTTTAAAGAGAATGTTGATCCTCTGATAGGCGGAACAGATATTATTATTTTTGCATTTGGAGCAGATCTTACCAGTGTTGAAGATTATTCGGGGGAGAAGTTCGAATATCTTAAGAGCCAGGGCTATAATTATTACTGTAATGTGGATTCAAGCCAGTATTTTGTGCAGATCCGCAGTAATTATTTCCGGCAGGGAAGAAGAAATCTGGACGGATACAGAATGTACTATAATCCGGAACTTCTCTCAGATCTGTTTGATGCACAGTCTGTGTTTGATCCTTCCAGACCGGTGCCGGTTCCAACTATGGGGTGAGTATGATCTCTGTGCATAACTGAAAGGGGACAATATATGAGAAAAAGGATAGCATGTGTAACAGCAGCTATTTTGAGTATTTCGTTAGGAGTAAGCGGATGTGGGCTCATTCCGTTTGAACAGGATATTCCATTTCTGAGTTCCAGAGCTGAAAATGCGGAAACTGAGAAAAAAACAGAACAGCAGACAATTGATGAACAGGATGCTGATACAGAGAAAAGTACAGAAGATACACAGCAGGATGATGGTCTGAATGAGGGAGAGCAGACTGACAACGAAGATACAGAAGAGGCAGATGAGAAACAGGAAAATCCTATGGAGCAGGCAGCGCTTATGGCTGTACAGTATGATTATGATGGCGCCATAGAACTGCTTAAGAGTCAGCCGGATTACGAAAGTAATACGGATATGCAGAGTGCAGTTTCGGATTACGAAAATACGAAAGCCACCTGTACAGAATATCCGCTGGAGCAGATCACGCACGTGTTCTTCCATACACTGATCAAAGACACTGCCAGAGCATTTGACGGGGATTCAGACAGTAATGGATATAACCAGTATATGACAACAATTGATGAGTTTAACAAAATCATACAGAGTATGTATGATAAGGGATATGTCATGGTCAGTCCGCACGACATGGCGGTTATCAATGAGGACGGAACTATATCCAGAGGCAGTATTATGCTGCCGCCGGGAAAAATTCCATTTGTGCTTTCTCAGGATGATGTAAGTTATTATCACTATATGGACGGAGATGGTTTCGCATCGAAACTTGTAGTGGATTCCAATGGTGAGGTTAAGAACGAATATATTGAGGATGACGGAAGTGTTTCCACAGGGGATTATGATATGGTTCCACTGATCGATACTTTTGTAAAAGAACATCCGGATTTTTCCTATCATGGAAGAAAGGGAATCCTTGCAATGACAGGTTATGACGGTGTTCTGGGATATCGTACGGATATTGCATATAAGACCGGAAAAAAACTGCAGGATGATCAGAAAAAATTCCTGAAAGATCATCCGGATTTTAACTATAAGCAGGAAGTGAAAAATGCAAAAAAGGTAGCTAAGGCTATGAAGGCAGAAGGCTGGGAATTTGCAAGTCATACATGGGGACATAAGGATGTGGCTGCCACTTCTCTGGATGATCTGAAAAGAGATGATAAAAAATGGAAGAAATATGTGGCTCCCATACTTGGAGAAACAGATATGATCATTTTTGCATTTGGTGCGGATATCGGAAGCTGGGAAGGATATTCGGCAGACAATGAGAAATATGAGTTTTATAAGAGTCAGGGATACCGCTATTTCTGTAATGTAGATTCCAGTCAGTATTTTGTACAGATTACAGATGATTATTTTCGACAGGGAAGAAGAAATCTGGATGGATACAGAATGTATTATAATCCGGAAATGCTCAGTGATCTTTTTGATGTATCGGAAGTATGGGATTCTTCAAGACCAACTCCGGTACCTGGAATGTAGAAGGGAGTATTGATTATTATGAAGAAAAAAATATATCTTGCCATGCTTGCAGTTTGTTTTGCACTGACAGCATCTGCGTGTGGTGATGGCGGTGCTGTTATCACAGACGGTACAAAGACAGAAGGAGCTGCTGACGGGAAGAAAGCAGAGACAGGAACTACGCGTCTTGTTTCTGTTGAGAATGTAGAGAAATATATTACGATCGGAGAATATAAAGGACTGACTCTGGACAATACGGTGGATGCGATCACTGACGATGATGTACAGGCGCAGATCGATGAGAATCTGAAAGATAAGGCAGAACCTGTATCTGATGCGGCGAAAGAAGGGGATCTGGTGACTGTAAATTATACAGGCACTAAAGACGGACAGACTTTTGACGGTGGTACTGCCAATAACTATGACTTTGTGATCGGCGACGGACAGATGTTTGAGGAATTTGAAAATGATGTGATCGGGATGAAAAAGGGTGACACAAAGGAGATTAAAATTGATTTTCCGTCAGACTATGCAGACGAAACTCTGGCAGGTAAGGAAGTTATATATAAGGTTACGGTGCAGAACGTGCGGCGTGAAGGAGAACTTACAGATGAATGGGTTGCAAAGAACACTGATTATACAACAGTAGATGATTATCGTGAGAGTATTCGCAGTGAACTTGAGAAAAACGCAAAGGAATCTGCGCAGGAGGTTCTTAAGAATACTGCATGGAGTACAGTGCTTGAGAACTCTGAAGTAAAAGAATACCCACAGGAAGATGTGGATAAGGCTGTTTCTGAATTTAAGAAGAGTATGGAAGTTTATGCAAAACAGGCCGACATGACTCTGGAAGAGTTTACAGACAGTCAGGGTATTTCGCAGGATGATTTTGATGAACAATGTCAGCAGTATGCAGAGGGTAAGGTTAAGCAGAACCTGATCGTGCAGGGGATTATGGATGCAGAGGGACTGTCACTTGACGACAAAGAGAGCCTTCAGCTGCAGGATAAACTGGTAGAACAGATGGGTGTTTCCAGTATTGCAGAGCTGGTTGGAACTTACGGACAGGATTATGTAGATGAATCAGTCGGACTTCTCAGAGTGGAGGATTTTATTATAAAAAATGCGAGTGTGAGTGAGAAAGTTGCAAACGGTGATGTGCTGGCAGATGATGCAGATGCTGCGGCAGAAAATGCGGAACAGGACAGTGATCAGAATGTATCAGATGAAGATACTGATGATTCCGGACAGGACAATTCAGATGTAGATGAGAATCTGGAAGAGGAATTAGGTACGGAAGAGGTTGAGCAGAGTGAATAATTGGCATTGTATTTACCTGATAAATGAGTTATGATTATTGATAAAAGTGGATTACTCCGTACTGTAATGTACGTTGTTAAGGACTAATTAACAAAAAGAAGCGGGGAAAGGAAACCATGGATAAGAGGGTGTTGCGCGAAAGAATGCGCAGAAAAAAACGCCAGATGATGATCAGGCATTATACAAAGATCGGACTTTGTGTTATTGGCATGATCCTGGCGGTGGTGTTTGTGGTGAGAGGAATTATTATTCCGATCGCACATCATGTAGCCGGAGGCGGAAGCAGTGATCAGACTGTGCAGGCTCAGGCAGATACAGAGGAAGTTCAGGCAAATTCCGATGCTGCTGTGAGACAGCCATTGAAGGGTAAATCAGATACAGATAAGATTGCCGCGATGACAGCCGGATGGCATGAGGATGCTAACGGAAAGTGGTATCAGAATACAGACGGTACATATTTTTCAAATGGATTTCAGGATATAGATGGTGTTACCTATTCTTTTGACGGAAACGGATATATACAGACAGGATGGGTAGAAAAGGGAGTGAAGGATTATTACTTTAATGAAGACGGATCTTATGATCCGAGTAAGGTACGTCCGATGTTGGCACTGACTTTTGATGATGGTCCGGGAGAGTATACAGATGAATTACTGGATTGTCTGGAACAGAATAATGCTCATGCAACATTCTTTATGCTTGGTCAGAATGTCAGTTCATATCCGGATGCACCAAAACGTATGCTTGAACTTGGATGTGAGATTGGAAGTCATTCCTGGGATCATACACAGCTGACGACAATTGATCTTGATGCAGTTGCAAAGCAGTTCTCTGATACAGATGACGCATTGATTCAGGCATGTGGCCAGGCTGCGAGTGTGGCGCGTGCGCCTTACGGGGACGGAAATTCAGATATTTATAATACTGTAAATAAGCCGTTCTTTATGTGGTCACTGGACACAGAAGACTGGAAACTTTTGGATGCAGATGCGGATTACAGTGCAGTAATGAATGGAGATCTGACAGATGGAACTATCATCCTGATGCATGATATTCATGAGCCATCTGTAAAGGCTGCTTTGAGATTGATACCGGATCTTATTGCACAGGGATATAAGCTTGTAACAGTAAGTGAGATGGCAGAAGCCAAGAATGTGACCTTACAGAATGCATGTTATGTGGATTTCTGGCCGAGTACACTCAGTAATGGAGATGTGCCGGGATATCAGGGCGGTTCCGATGCAGCAGCTTCTGCAGACGGAACAGATGGTACATCTGATGCAAGCACAGATTCTTCTGACGGAAGCACAGATTCCTCAGACGGAAGTGGGGATTATTCGGATGGAAGTTCAGACGATGGAAGTTATGATGATGGAAGTTCGGATGACGGAAGTTATGATGATGGAAGTTCAGATGATTCGGAAGATTACAGTGATGATTCTGTAGATTACGGAGATGGAACGGAATAAAAACATATGCAATCCTGCAGTGTGGACCATACAGAGTAATTACGAATATACGAAAGAGCAAAGAAGAGAGCAATGGTACTTCTTTGCTCTTTATGTTTTTTACAAAAAACACATAAAATATATAAAAAAATTGTTAAATATACACATATTTTTAATTGACGTATGGAATGTCCGTTGGTATAATAAGGCTTATAGAATGACTAAAAGTCAGTTCGTATTCCTGATTGAACTTGCTGTAAGATAGTTACTGTTCATACGCCAAAATTCCATTGCCGCAGGCAATCTGGAATGAACTTTGGCTACGTTACTGAGAATGGAGTGAACAGTAACGTAAGATATCCTGTTACAGTATTATTTTATGGAATCAGTATCTGCAAAAAAGATAGAAACCGAAGTTAAGGGAGGACTCCAGATGGGTGTGAGTATGAAATTTACGGATTTGGATCAATATTTATTTGGACAGGGAACCAATTATGAAGTATATAAGAAACTGGGTGCCCATCCGACTACATACAGACGAAAAAAGGGTGTATATTTTGCGGTCTGGGCGCCGAATGCACAGTCTGTTTCTGTAATCGGTGAATTTAATGACTGGGAGGAAGAAGCAAACCCGATGGAGAAGGTTGGTCCGATCGGTGTTTATGAGGTATTTATTCCGGGGGCAAAGATCGGACAGCTGTATAAATTCTTTATCGTGGGTGCGCATGGAGAGAAGCTTTATAAGGCAGATCCCTATGCAAATGAAGCTGAACTCCGTCCGGGTACAGCCTCCAGGATCACAGATATCACAGACTATAAATGGAAGGATGCCACATGGATCAAGAACAGAGAGAAGTTTGATGAGCAGGTAGAGCCTATGGCAATCTATGAGGTTCATCCGGGTTCATGGAAGAAACATCCGCAGTCAGAGGAAAATGAAAAAGGATTTTATAATTACAGAGAATTCGCACATGCCCTGGCAGCTTATGTGAAGGAAATGGGATATACCCATGTAGAGCTTATGGGAATCGCAGAGCATCCTTTTGACGGTTCCTGGGGATATCAGGTGACCGGATATTATGCACCGACTTCCAGATATGGAACGCCGCAGGATTTCAAGTATATGGTGGATTATTTACATCAGAATAAGATTGGAGTTATCCTTGACTGGGTACCTGCACATTTTCCGAAAGATGCCCATGGTCTTGCGAACTTTGACGGAACCGCAGTGTATGAGCACGCAGATCCGAGACAGGGAGAACATCCGGACTGGGGTACCAAGATTTATAATTACGGACGCCCGGAGGTTAAGAACTTCCTGATCGCAAATGCCCTTTACTGGGTGGAGGAGTGCCACGTAGACGGACTTCGTGTGGATGCTGTTGCTTCCATGCTTTATCTTGATTATGGTAAGAAGGATGGAGAATGGATCGCAAATAAATATGGCGGAAATCAGAATCTGGAGGCTATTGAATTCTTTAAGCATCTGAATACAGTAGTTCTTGGAAGGAATCATGGAACTGTGATGATCGCTGAGGAATCTACTGCATGGCCGATGGTTACAGGGGATGCAGAGAAGGACGGACTTGGTTTTAGTCTGAAGTGGAATATGGGATGGATGAATGACTTCCTGGAATATATGAAGCTGGATCCGTATTTCCGTAAATTTAATCATAATAAGATGACTTTCTCCATGTCATATGCATACAGTGAGAGATATGTATTAGTTCTTTCTCATGATGAGGTGGTTCATCTGAAATGCTCCATGCTTGAGAAGATGCCGGGAGAATTACCGGACAAATTCAGGAATTTAAAGGCTGCCTATTCATTTATGAACTGCCATCCGGGTAAGAAGCTTCTGTTCATGGGACAGGAATTCGGACAGCTTCGTGAATGGAGTGAGGAGAGAGAACTTGACTGGTTCCTTCTGAATGAAGAGCCACACAAGGAACTTCAGAATTATGTGCATGATCTCCTGACTATTTATAAGAAATATCCGGCACTTTATGCCGGTGATAATAATCCGGAAGGATTTGAGTGGATCAATGCGGATGACGGGGACAGAAGTATTTTCAGCTTTGTGAGAAAGTCTCCTACAAAGAGAAACAATATTCTTTACATAGTTAACTTTACACCTGTTGACCGTCCGGATTACAGGGTTGGTGTTCCGAAGAAAAAACAGTACAAGCTGATCATGGACGAGAATGGACTTCTGGAGCAGCCAAAGACATTTAAGGCAGTGAAACAGGAATGTGATAACAGAGAGTTTTCCTTCGCATATCCGTTGCCGGCTTATGGGGTTGCGATTTTTACATATTAATTTTTCGGGATGATTTCGGGATATATGTAAATATCTGAGAGGATTATTGTCAGGGGTATGTTATTTATTTGACAATATTGCAGAGTAAGCATGATAATATATGAAAAATTCGTGAAATATAAATAATTGCTTTTGAAATTTATCTGCGTTATAATTATCGCGAACACAAGGAATAGAGAGAATAATGGTTTCCATGTTGAAAGGAGAATGAACATGAAAGTATCTAACATTAAAGACATCGATAAATTTTTTGCTGTAGTTGACAGCTGCGAAGGCAGAGTAGAATTAGTAACAGGCGAAGGTGACAGACTGAACCTTAAATCTAAATTATCCCAGTATGTATCTCTGGCAAACATTTTCTCAGGCGGAGAGATTCCGGAACTTGAGATCGTTGCTTATGAGAAAGACGATATTGATAAATTAATGAGCTTTATGATCAATGGTTGATCATTAGTGTATACAGGCGGGGGCATGATGGTGGATCATGCCCCTTTCTTTGATGTGAACAGGCAGGTTGTTCTGAAGGTATTGAACAGCTGCAGGATATTTGTAAACCAGGGGGCACAGGCGTTTCCTGGTCAAAGTGCGTTGATGGCAGACTTGAATACATTGGATATCTTATGTATAATGAGTACGTTATAGGTAAATATATAAACAGACAGATAATGATGGCAGTTCCAAAAGTTATTCTGTTTGTTCATAAAAATGGCAGAATATAAAAAATGACGGCTATATGGCAGTTATTCAGAAATATAAATTTTAACGAAGAGGAGAAATAAGACAATGGCAACTAAGATTGATATTATTTCCGGTTTCCTTGGAGCCGGTAAAACTACATTGATTAAGAAACTTCTGAAAGAGGCTTATGCAGATGAGCAGGTTGTACTGATCGAGAACGAATTTGGTGAGATTGGTATTGACGGTGGTTTCCTGAAGGAAGCGGGAATCCAGATCCGTGAAATGAATTCCGGATGTATCTGCTGTTCATTAGTGGGAGATTTCGGCACTTCTCTGAAAGAGGTTGTGGACAAATATCATCCGGACAGAATCCTGATCGAGCCATCAGGTGTTGGTAAACTTTCAGATGTTATCAAGGCAGTACAGGGTGTTCAGGGAGATGTGGATATCGTTCTGAACAGCTATACAACTGTAGTTGATGCAAAGAAGTGCAAAATGTATATGAGAAACTTTGGTGAGTTCTTTGATAATCAGGTTGAATATGCAGGTGCGATTATCATGAGCCGTACAGATATCATTGATGAGAAGAAAGCACAGCAGGCAATGGAACTTCTTCGTGGAATTAATGCGAAAGCTGCTATCATCACCACTCCGATTGAGAAACTGGACGGAAAGAAAATCCTTGAGGTTATGGAGAAACCGGTATCTCTTGAGGAAGAACTGATGTCTGAGGAAGAGGTATGCCCGGAGTGCGGACATGTACATGAACATGGAGAGCATCATCATCACGATCACGACCATGATCATGAATGTGGCTGTGGACATGATCACGAAGAACATGAACATCATCACCATGACCACGACCATGAATGCGGCTGTGGACATGATCATGAGGAACATGAGCATCATCACCACGATCACGACCATGAATGCGGCTGCGGACATGATCATCATGATCATCACCATCATCACGCAGATGAGGTATTTACAAGCTGGGGACGTGAGACGATTAAGAAATACACAAGAGAAGGTCTTGAGAAGATGCTTGAGGCTCTTTCAGCTTCTGAAGATTACGGTATTATTCTTCGTGCAAAGGGAATGCTTCCTGCAGAAGACGGAACATGGATTTATTTTGACATGGTTCCGGAGGAAACAGAGATCCGTGAAGGTGCACCGGAATACACAGGTCGTCTCTGCGTGATCGGCTCCAAACTGAAAGAAGATAAGCTTGCAGAATTATTCGGGCTTGCATAATGATTATGAGGAAACAGCGATTTATGGCAATCCTCTAAAATACTGCATCTGGATTCAGCTCATCAGAGTGTGAAATCCTCGTCATAGATGCGCGACTGAATGATTTCGGCAGATAATAACAGAATCAGAATAAAGATAAAGGAATAAATTATATGATGGATGATATCAGAGTTCCCATTTATTTGGTTACGGGATTCCTGGAAAGCGGAAAGACTACTTTCCTGGATTTTACACTGCAGCAGGAGTATTTTGCCATTGACGGCAAAACTCTGTTGATTCTTTGCGAAGAAGGCGAAGAAGAATATGATATGGATAAACTGAAACTTACAAACACAGTTGTGGAAGTGATCGAGGATGAAGAAGATCTGACACCACAGCGTCTGGCTGCCATGGATATCATCCATCAGCCGGAGCGTGTTGTGATCGAGTACAACGGAATGTGGCTTGTAAGTAAGTTTGAGCAGATGGAGCTTCCGGAAGGCTGGGGAATTGAGCAGGAGATTACCTGTGTGGATGCAACTACTTATCAGGTTTATATGGCAAACATGAAATCTCTGTTCATGGATATGATCAGAAATACAGATATGGTTGTATTTAACCGCTGTAAAGAGGGAGATCCGCTTCCTGCATACAGACGTGGGATCAAGGTTGCAAATCAGAGTGCAGAGGTTATCTTTGAAAATGAAGAGGGCGAGATGGATGACATTTTCCAGGATGAGATGCCGTTTGATATCAATGCACCGATCATTGAGATTCCACCGGAAGATTATGGTATCTGGTTTGTGGATGCCATGGATAATCCGGATAAATATGTAGACAAAATTGTCCGCTTTAAAGGACGTGTCATGAAACCACGTGGAATGGGAAGTAAATTCTTTGTTCCGGGACGTGTGGCAATGACCTGCTGCGCAGATGATACCACTTTCCTTGGATACGTGTGCAGAAGCGATTATGCACCGCATATCAAAGAGGGCAGTTGGGTAGAAGTAACAGCGAAGGTCGCATTTGAGAACCGTACAGAATATCAGGGTGAGGGCATTGTTCTTTATGCAAGTGATGTGAAAGAATGCGAGCCGCTTAAGGAAGAAATGGTATATTTTAATTAGGAGACGCGCATATGTATTTAGTAGTGGGACTGGGAAATCCCGGAAGAGAGTATGAAGCAACACGCCACAATATGGGATTTGACACCATTGATCATCTGGTAGAGGACTACAATGTTCCACAGGGTGGTGTGAAATTCAATGCCATGTACGGAAAAACGATGATTGGTGGAGAAAAGGTTATTCTTATGAAACCTCTTTCTTTTATGAACCTGAGTGGCGGTCCTGTTCGTGAGATGGCGAATTATTTTAAAATTGATCCGGAATCAGAGCTTATTGTTATTTATGATGATATTGATCTGGAACCCGGGCAGCTTCGCATCCGCAAGCAGGGAAGTGCGGGTGGACATAACGGGATCAAAGATATTATCCGCCAGCTTGGCACAGAGAAATTTCTCCGTATCAAAGTAGGAGTTGGAGCCAAGCCTAAGGGATGGGATCTTGCAGACCATGTACTTGGCAGATTTTCCACAGAAGACAGGAAACTTGTGGATGAAGCAATAGAAAAGGCGGCAAAGGCTGTGGATATCATAATCTCACAGGGTACAGATGCAGCCATGAACGAATATAACAGAAAAGTACCTGTACAGAAATAAGCAGACAGGAAACAGATGATTGTTCAGCAAAAGGTATAGAAAGCGGTAACTGGAAACAGAAGCCGCTTTTATTACGTCGAAGGATCATGAGGGGTGAAGATGAAAGCATTTTTAACACCTCTGCAGGGGCTTGCAGAGTTTGAACAGATTAAAGAAAAAAGCAAAACGAATAAGGGAATCCTGCAGGTTTCGGGGTGTATGGAATCGCAGAAATCTCATCTGATGTACGGACTTTCCGGGATTGCACCTTATCGTCTGATCCTGGCGGAGGACGAACGCCGCGCCAGAGAAATTTATGAAGATTACAGATTTTATGACAGAAAAGTGTATTCTTATCCTGCGAAAGATCTTCTGTTCTTTCAGGCAGATATCCATGGAAATCTGCTGATACGTCAGAGGATGAAGGTCATTAAGGCGTTACTGGAAGAGAAAGAACTGACAGTTGTTACAAGTATTGACGGATGTATGGATTTTCTGGAATCTCTGGAAAAGATAAAAGAACAGCTGATTCATTACGAAAGTGACAGCACCGTAGACACAGAACAGCTGAAGAACCAGCTGGTGGCTTTAGGTTACGAGCGGGTAGGACAGGTGGAAATGCCGGGGCAGTTCTCTGTGCGTGGCGGTATTGTGGATATTTACTGTCTCACTGAGGAAAATCCATGGAGAATCGAGCTTTGGGGAGATGAGATTGATTCTATCCGGAGTTTTGATCCGGAGAGTCAGCGTTCTCTGGAAAATCTGGAAGAACTTACGATCTATCCGGCGGTGGAGCATACAGGGGACAAGGATATGGTTTCCTTCCTGGATTATTTTCCGGAGGAAAGAACTATAATCTTTCTGGATGAACCAAACCGACTGACTGAGAAAGGCGGGGCTGTAGAAGAAGAGTACAGACAGAGCCGTATGCACAGAGAGGAAAAAGGCAGCCGGAATCTGCCGGAAAACTGGCTTTGTTCTTTTGAACAGCTTCAAAAAGAACTGAATAAACGTAACTGTATTTCTGTATGTGCGCTGGAACCGAAACAGGCAGGCTGGAAAGTGCGGGAGAAATTTTACCTGGAGATAAAATCAATCAGCGCTTATAACAACAGTTTTGAACTTCTGGTAAAAGATCTTCATCAGTATAAGAAACAGGGATACAGGATAGTGTTGCTTTCCGGTTCCCGCACAAGGGCCGAGAGGCTGGCAAAGGATCTTCAGGAAGAGGGACTGGCAGCCTTTTATGGACAAGATTATGACAGGGAGATCTGTCCGGGCGAGATCATGGTGGTTTATGGCCATGCAAAGAAGGGCTTTGAATACCCGTTGATCAAGTTTGCGGTAATGACAGAATCTGACATTTTTGGACAGGAACAGAAGAAGAAAAAGAAGAAAAAAAATTACAGTGGAAGCCGTATTCAGGATTTTGCGGAGCTTTCTATCGGCGATTTTGTTGTCCATGAAAAGCATGGTCTTGGTATTTACCGAGGAATTGAAAAAGTTGAAGTAGACAGGATCGTTAAAGATTATATTAAAATTGAATACAGAGGCGGAAGCAATCTCTATATTCCTGCTACTCAGCTTGACTGTCTGCAGAAATATTCAGGGGCAGATGCTTCAAAGGCTCCGAAGCTGAACAAACTTGGTACTCAGGAGTGGAATAAAACAAAGAGCAAGGTTCGTGGGGCAGTTAAAAATATTGCAAAAGAACTGGTAGAGCTTTATGCAGTGCGTCAGGAAAAGGAAGGATATGTCTGTGGTCCTGATACTGTATGGCAGAGAGAATTTGAAGAAATGTTTCCATATGAAGAGACAGAGGATCAGCTCAGTGCTATTGAGGATGCCAAACGTGATATGGAGAGTACCAGGATTATGGACCGGCTTATCTGCGGGGATGTGGGATATGGCAAAACAGAAGTGGCGCTACGTGCCGCATTTAAGGAAGTACAGGAGAGCAGACAGGTAGCTTATCTTGCACCTACAACGATCCTTGCGCAGCAGATTTATAATACCTTTGTGCAGAGGATGAAGGAATTTCCGGTACGTGTGGAACTGTTGTGCAGATTCCGGACCCCGGCACAACAGAAGAAGGCAATCGAAGATCTGAAAAAAGGTCAGGTGGATGTGATCATTGGAACGCACAGAATCCTTTCCAAAGACGTACAGTTCAAAAATCTTGGCCTGTTGATCGTTGATGAGGAACAGCGGTTTGGAGTTACGCATAAGGAAAAAATCAAGCAGTTAAAGAAGGATGTGGATGTCCTTACACTGACTGCAACGCCCATTCCCCGTACTCTTCATATGAGCCTGATCGGAATCCGGGATATGAGTGTCCTGGAGGAGCCTCCTATGGACAGAATGCCGATCCAGACATATGTTATGGAATATGATGAAGAGACGGTCCGAGAGGCTATCAACAGGGAATTGCGCAGAGGCGGACAGGTTTATTATGTTTATAATCGAGTGACGGATATTGCAGATGTTGCCCTGCGTATTGCGAAGCTGGTGCCGGACGCAAGGGTGGATTTTGCTCATGGCCAGATGAGTGAGAGGGAACTGGAGAATGTGATGTATTCCTTTGTAAACGGGGATATTGATGTGCTGGTTTCCACCACGATCATTGAGACAGGGCTGGATATTTCCAATGTAAATACTATGATTATTCATGATTCAGACAGATACGGGCTTTCTCAGCTTTATCAGCTTCGGGGAAGGATCGGGCGTTCCAACAGAACTGCCTATGCGTTTCTGATGTACAGAAAGAATGTGATGCTGAAGGAGACGGCTGAGAAGCGTCTGGCTGCGATCCGCGAGTATACGGATCTGGGAAGCGGATTTAAGATTGCAATGAGAGATCTGGAACTTCGAGGTGCCGGAAATCTGCTGGGTGCGCAGCAACATGGACATATGAATGCGGTTGGATATGATCTTTATTGTAAGATGCTCAATGAAGCAGTGAAAGAGGCGAAGGGTATTCATACAATGGAGGATTTCGAGACATCGGTTGATCTGAATGTTGATGCGTATATTCCTGATTCCTACATCAGTAATGAATTTCAGAAGTTGGATATTTATAAAAGAATTGCGGGGATTGAGACACAACAGGATTATGATGATATGCTGGAAGAACTTCTGGACCGTTTCGGAGAACCCGGAAAGGCAGTGCTGAATCTTCTGGCGATTGCGAAGTTAAAGGCGATTGCTCATCAGGGGTACGTAACGGAAATAAAGCAGACTGGAAAAACAGTCCGGTTTACCCTTTATGAGAAAGCAAGGCTGAATACAGAAGGCTTTCCGGCTCTTATGCAGAAATACAGAAGAGGTCTGCAGTTTAAGAATGAGCAGGAACCGAAATTTATCCTGGAACCACAGGGGAATCTGATCCTGGCATTGACGGAATTTGCAGAGGGACTTAAGAGCATGGCGGAAAATATGTGAAATATACTACATATTTTTCGATTTGCCTTGCCCTTCGCAGGAAAAAAGTTTATACTCTAATAACAGTACATTCTGGGAAAGTGGTATGGAAGAAAGACCAGATTGATAATATGGAGGAAGAAATGAAAAAAATGGTAAAGAGAACAGCCGTTGTGACACTGGCAGGTGTGATGTCAGTTGGTATGCTTTCCGGCTGTGGAAGTAAAACATTAGATGGAACAAAGACAGTGGCTACTGTTGACGGAACAGATATTCCGCTTGGAGTTGTAAGTCTTTATGCCCGCGAACAGCAACAGCAGACAACAACCATGTATTTAAATTATATGGGAAGTGCAGATAATATCTGGGATCAGACAGCAGGTGATGATTCAGATGAGACTTATGGTGATCAGGCAGTGACAAGCAGTCTGGAGTCTGTTGAGAAGATGTATATTCTCAAAGAGAAGGCTGCGGATTATAACGTAGAGCTTACAGATGATGATGAAGCAGCGATCGCAGATGCAGCATCACAGTTTATGGCTGCAAACAGTGAAGAGACAATTAAGGAACTTGCGGTAACGGAAGATCAGGTAAAAACACTTCTGGAGCTTCAGACAATTCAGAAGAAGATGTATGATCCGGTTGTAGCAGAAGGAAAGATCACAGTTTCTGATGATGAAGCGAATCAGACAACCTTCACTTATGTAAGTATCTCTACAAGCGGTGATGATATAACTGATGAGGAGAAAAAGACTAAGAAAGAACAGGCTCAGGAGATTCTGGATAAGATGAAAGAGGATCCTACAGCAGATATGAGTGAGATTGCCAAGGGTGTAGATGACAGTTATTCTGCAGTACAGGGTAATTTTACAACCAAAGAGAGCAAAGATGAGGATAAAGATTCCGGCAGCGAGGCATATCCGGATGAGGTTCTGAAGGTTCTGAGAGGACTGAAGGACGGAGAAGTTGCAGACAATATTATTGAGACTGACACAGGATACTATGTAGTAAGACTTGACAAGATCAATGATGAAGATGCCACAGCTTCCAAGCGAGAATCTCTTCAGAATTCCAAAGAAAGTACCTATTTTACAGATACAACTGCTAAATGGCTGGATGAGGCAGATGTAAAGGCGGTTAAGAAAGTCCTTAAGACACTTAAGATCACTGATAAACATACCTTCATGGCGCCGACTCCTACTCCGGTTCCGGAAACACCGACACCTGAGGTGACAGAAGAGGCAACTCCAACACCGGAAACAGAGAAAGTTACAGAAACACCTGCAGCAGAAGATACAGAGACAACAGAGACTCCGGTGGCAGAGGAAGAAGCAGCAGAAACTACTGAAACACCGGAAGCAACACCGACAGAAGCAGCTAAATAAGAAAATCCGAACTGTCAGTAGCCTGCTGATGGGAATTGATTAATGTAAACTGATTAATGTAAATTAAAACAGCTATGATGAAAACCTGAGTGTTTTCACATAGCTGTTTTTAAGTTTAAATAAATCCGAAATCATTCTCCTAAATATGCAAAAATAACACAGATAAATAGAGATATGATAATACGTTATTTTGTATGTTCTGCTAAATGAGATGGAAATGCTTCAAAGCATTGGCAATTCCGTTATCTTCGATATTGGTTGTCTGGTAAGTGCAGTGAGGCAGGATCAGGGGATCCGAGTCGCCCATTGCGATGCTGTTTCCGGCGAACTGCAGCATAAGAAGATCGTTCGTGCTGTCGCCGAATGCATAGGTGTCTTTGACCGGAACCCCAAGGCGGTCTGCCAGAAACCGGATTCCGGTTGCTTTGCTGAGATTTTTCTGAGTCAGTTCCCAAGCCTTGTCTTCATGTATGAAACACAGAAAATGTTCATCTACAAATTTGCGGAAAGTTTCCATATCAGAATCAGCAGACGGAAAAGCCAGAAACTTGTCAAATGTAAAATGGTTGTATGTTTCGGGCGGGTAGAGAGCCAGATCTTCTACTATAGCTTCTGCTTTCAGCTTCTGAACAGTTTCAGGAACAGCACATGAACTGCTGTCATATAAAATCTTATCCGGGCGTTCAAAAAACGCAGGAATTCTGCATTCCCGCAGTAATTCTGTTGTTTTACGGCAAAGCGGATTTGGAATAGAACTGGAAAACAAAAGCTCTTCATTCATATAAATCTGGCTGCCGCATCCGCATACATAGCCGTCGAATCCCATTTCTTTAATGATTTCCGGAATCATTGTATAGGTACGTCCGGAATTGGTGAAAAGGAGATGACCATTATAGCGGGCTTCTTTTAAAGCCTGTTTCGCACTGTCCGGAACTGTCCATGGGTAAGGGGTTAACAGGGTTTTGTCAATGTCAAAAAATAAGAGTTTACGATTATTCTCCATCAGATGTCTCCTCTGTCTCAGTATCTGTATTGTCATAAAATTCGTCATCAGAAGGATTTTCATTTCCTGTATGTACGCGGATTCCGTTCAGTTCAACTTCGCCTTCCATTGGGATCACAAGGCACTTGCGTCCGTCAATTACGCGTGTTTCCACAAGATCGGCACGTTCAGGATCTACGTGGACTACAACATCCGGGGTTTTGATCTCGAATCTTTTTGTATTGGTGATGTTGGAAGCGACCAGAGAGGATTTTTCCCCGGCTGTGATCTCGTATTGTTCATCAAATGACTGTAGTTTTTCATCTTCTACGCCGCATTCTTCAAAGAGGCGTTTTACCTCAGATTTGGTCAGAACTACAGGTTCCGGCTCATCCTTCTGTGATTCGATCAGGTCGTTTAATTTCTCGTGAATGCTTAATACAGTGTCATATCTGCAGTCGTCGCCCAGAGTATCTTCAACCAGTGCGTTAAAGGAATCACGCTGTCCTCCTGCAGAAAGAGGTGCTGTACATCCAAGCAGTTCATCGATAAAAATATCCCGAAGCTCGTTTGCATTTTTACTATAATAAAGGACACCATGGATGTCAGTGCTGCGGTCGTTAAACTGCGGGAAAAGGAAAGCAACATCCGGAAGTTCCACGATCCAGTCGCGGATACGGTCCTGGATGCTGTTGGTTTCGGCATTGTAGCAAAGACCTGCCTTAGAGAGTTTTACAGGACAGATACAGCACATGATGTGCTCATAAATCTCATCAGATGCATCAAACATTTCTGCACCGTCGGAAGACTTTCCGGGGATATCATATACTCCATGGATCAGGATGATGTAGTAGTTTTCGGGATAATCATAGTTTTCAATGATCTTATCGTAGAAACTTTCTACCAGTGCATCATCGGTCAGTTTGCTTTCTCTCAGTTTCATAAGAAAATGTTGAGTTCCGCCCTCAGTTTCCTGCTCGAGAGGAAATTCCATGTTCATCAGATTTTTTCCTATTGTTCCGGAAAGGGATTTGCGGAAAATTTCAAAGTATTTGAACATTTCTTCTTCTGATAAAGAGAGAAATGCTTCTTTCAGTTCGGTTTTTTTATTCTTTTCTCCGTCAACGTAACATCCGCAGATGCGGGTGAGAGAACAGTTCTCGGGAGTGAACTGTTTCTTGATTTCAGAAATTTCTTTTTTGTTCATATAGTTTATACCTCATGTTAGTCTGTTCTTTATTATAGACCAGTTGTGATGCAGGGGCAAGGAAAATTGCCTGAAAATTATGGGAAATACAGGTGAGTTTTGGTAGATGTAGTGCTATAATATAGGAAGATATTGTTGCCTGACTGTGTTGCTGAGAACGTGGTGGACAGTAATGTTGCTTTGACAGTGATGAAAATAAATACAGGAGGATATGAGACATGAATGAAACAATAAAAAATCTTTTGGAGCGAAGAAGTGTACGTGGTTATAAAGAAGATCTGGTGCCGGAAGAAGTGTTGAATGAAATTCTTGAAGCAGGGGAATACTCACCAAGCGGAATGGGACAACAGGGTACACTTATGGTAGTAACACAGAATCCGGAACTTGTTGCGAAGCTTTCTAAAATGAATGCGGATGTGATGGGGACTGAGAGTGATCCGTTCTATGGGGCACCGACAGTTGTTGTGGTCTTTGCAGACAGTAATATGCCTACATGTGTGGAAAATGGAAGTCTGGTTATGGGAAATCTGATGAATGCTGCTCATGCCCTTGGGGTTGATTCCTGCTGGATTCATCGTGCAAGAGAGGTGTTTGCTTCTGAAGAAGGAAAGGCATTGAAGGCAGAGTGGGGTGTGCCGGAGTCTTATGTTGGAATTGGTCATTGTGTGCTTGGTTATCGCTCCGGGGAATATCCGAAAGCGAAAGCGAGAAAAGACGGATTTGTGATCAGGGTGTGATTGTAGTGTGGCGGCAGAGTGATTCCTGAAACAGGCTGGCAGGAAAGATATGAGAATGTTCGGGAAATCAAGTTGCCGGCACAGTAGCTGTGAGAGAGGATTACTGTTGAGTATATTTGATTTTAAGAGAAAGAAGTACAGAACGTTTCTGCAGGATTCTGAGACAGGTGAGGAGATTACTGAGGAGTATGAGAAAGGCCGGGGAGTCTGGAAAAAGCATGATGTTCAGGATGGGAAGGGTTCGGAGATGAGAGAGAATCTGATAAGGAAGCATTATTGGTTTTCGGGGAGAGTGCAGGGAGTTGGATTTCGCTATCGGGCCTGTTATATTGCCAGTTCTCTGGGGGTTACCGGTTGGGTGAGAAATAACTGGGATGACCGCGTGGAGATGGAGGCGCAGGGGAGCAGGGAGCTGCTTGCGCAGATGGTGGAGATGTTGGGGAGACAGAGGTTTATTGAGATTGAGGGGATTGAGGAGAGGGTGATTCCGGTGGAGGTTGAGAGTGGGTTTTATTCCAGATGAAAGGGACGCAAGCTCAAATCATTCTCTTCGGCTTGGCTTCGGGTCTTAAGAAAAACTAAGCCCGGGAAGATCAGGTAAGAGGGACGCAAGCTCAAATCATTCTCTTCGGCTCGGTTTCGGGCCTTAAGAAAAGCTAAGGCTGGGAAGTCTGCTAAAAGGGGACGCAGCCTCAAACAATTCTCTTCGGCTCGGTTTCGGGTCTTAAGAAAAACTAAGCCCGGGAAGATCAGCTAAAAGCATTCGCAGATAACTCAAACTCGCCGCGAAGCGGCTCAGACAGTGAGTGATCTGCGAATAACGCTGATCTTCCCGGGCTAAGATTTTCTAAAGACCCTGCAAATGTCGCCGAAGAGAATTGTTTGAGGCTGCTGGCTGTTGGCTGTGACTGAGGTGGCTGAAAGAGAAGAGAGATGGTGGTCTGTTAGTTTGGCAGAATAGAAAAGTTTTCTATATTAAAATGGGACGGGAAAGCTGGGGATGTTGTGTATATATGGTATGTGGATGCGTCATAATATAGGAAGGATAGATAGGGAGGATGGTTGGAATTCAGGTGTAAGATAGACGGGATGGTTGCTGGGGATTTAGTGGAGCTTAGGGTGAAAATATAAAAAGTTTGTCAAATTATGAAATTAACTGTTGACAGGGACTGCTTTCGGTGTTATATTAGTTGAGCTGTCGGAAATAATTGTTTCTTAAAAAGAGACAATTTAAGATGATTTCTGAAAGAAAAAAGAAATTAAAAAAAGTGCTTGACAACTTAAAACGAATGTGTTAAAGTAATCAAGTCGCTTGAATAGAGCCGACAATCACTGATCTGGAGAACAGTTCGGAAAACCGAAAGAGTTCGAAAAACTTTGAAAAAACTTGAAAAAAGTGCTTGACAAAGAAAAAGAGATGTGATAAAGTAAACAAGCTGTCGCAAGACAGACAACCTTGATAACTAAACAGTGAAACACATAC
>NZ_JAJDMI010000260.1:0-224 GCF_020593505.1 Blautia sp. DFI.3.45 | reverse complement strand
CTTGGAAAGCAGTTCCTCGGTATTTGGCAAAATGTTGAGCAGCTCGGATAACTCGTTGTTTAATTTTTGTAATTTCTGATTCTGTTTTTGCATAAGAGAGAGTTGAGTGTCCCGGTTCTGCATTTCCAGAATCATTTCTGCCATTAGGTTCTGCTGTTCTTCGATTTGACCAATCATGGATTCCATTAAGGGTATAATTTCCCGGCTTTCTTCTAATGTCATTT
>NZ_JAJDMI010000259.1:0-225 GCF_020593505.1 Blautia sp. DFI.3.45 | reverse complement strand
GATATATTGACCAAAGAAGTGCTTGGTGAAGTACGTACAGACCGTCCTGACGGGTTATATACCACACTAGTTGTCGACCAATACGAGCGTTGTTTAGGGTTGGTGTATTCTTCGAAGGAATCTATAGCAAAGGCCATCGATTTGGGTCGTGGCGTTTATTATTCTCGTTCTAGGAATGAAATCTGGATCAAGGGTGAAACTTCTGGCAATGGCCAAAAGCTTTTA
>NZ_JAJDMI010000258.1:0-227 GCF_020593505.1 Blautia sp. DFI.3.45 | reverse complement strand
ATCGTGGTGATGGCCGGCAGGCCCGGCAAAATCGTGATGTAACCCACATTGGGAATAAAAGCTTCCAGCAGCAGAATGGCCACAAAGACCGCGCTGACCGTCAGGTTCAAGGTCTTCTGTCTGGCTTCAGAATCGTACATTTAGCACACCTTCTATTCATCTTGCATTGTGTTCTATCAATTATAACAGATTGGAGGAAAAGCAGGTTTTAAGAATCAACAAAAAAG